>DATELO010000213.1:0-6933 GCA_035276505.1 Candidatus Nitrosocosmicus sp. | reverse complement strand
TCTTTTGCCTTTACTCTTCCCATATCACATATATCATAAAGTAAGAAATTTGAATCGTTTGCTAAAAATGACATTATGGCAATGATGTGAAAGACGTTATTGCATAAACAGATGCAAATTACATGGATTACTAATTTTTGTTGTAAAGTGAGCGTTAAGGGCTATTAATCACTGATTGAACTACCTTGTTTAACATATCTAATGAAACAGGTTTGATAATGAATTCATCAAATGAGACCTCATTATCCAAATTGGCCATAATATCTGATTTTGATACCTGTTGAGCGGTAACAAAAATTATCTTAACAGTTGGATTAATCTTTTTAATTTGATTAATCAACTTGTACCCATTCATATTGGGCATTCGGATATCAGTTATTACTAAATGGTATTTTGAATGGTTCGCCCTGAATTCATCCAATGCATTAAGGGGATCTGCAAAAGCTGAAACAACTAGTCCCGACATTTCTAATGCTCTTTTATAGACCATAAGTAAATCCACCTCATCATCAATGATTACTATATGATGTTTATTTTGAGGATCAGTAGTGTTATGTCTATTGAGACTATTCAACAGACTTGTATGTGAATTGATATATATAAGAATATTCAGACTATTTATAGAATTTGGCACCAAAATTATCATAATTTCAGAATTCCATGCTTGGGCTAGGTGATGGCTATGGATTAAGTCTAAATATTGTTAAACATGTTTAACAATTCCATATACCATATCCAATCCTTTACCAATAATTAATTTAATATATGATATTGCTCTTGTTACCATATTAAATACAATATAAATATTAAAGTGTGAAATAAACAGAGTGACGGTTGGAATGCGATAGCAATATTTACTCATCCGTATATAGAAAGAAAGAAGAAATCTATCATGTTGACCACCCACCCAGAGAAGAAAACTTGAATCAATTCATGTTGCCCTTAAAGGATTAATAGTTTAATCGAGAGAATAAGATCACTGAAATTCAATAAGATCAAGACGTGTTACGACATAATAGAATCAATCTACATGTTACTTCATATAGAGACATTTGGTCAATGCTTGAGATATATTAACATAGAATTCTCTTTCAATTTATATTTTGTGTATTCTAGCTTCGTCATTTAGTCTAAAATCTACTGGAATCGTTAAAGAGAAAATTTTATTTTAAGATAAGTAAATTTAGTGTTTAATAATATGATCCATAGATTTATGTTAGATTTTTATAATATATAAGAATTCTATTAAATTTATATATGCATTTCGCGATATTGCCCAGGCTTTGCAATATTGAGCAACAACATTAAATATCAGGGTTTCACTCTATAGCTTATACCATGATAGATGAGCTAAAAAATCTATCTAATTGCAATCAGGATGAAGATATGGAAAATATTTATAATAATTCATTCAGTAATGTAAAAAAATTACAATATAATACAAATGATGTTAGTAAGGAGGAAGGTCGGGAACAAATAAACTTTATCAATTTTACACAGCAATATTGTGTTGGATTTATTGACATAATAAATTCAACTCAAGAGACTGCAAAAATATCAGATCCAAAAAAATTGAGAAAATATTACTCTCTTTTCCTAAATTCAATGAGCACCATACTTCAGCAATACAACGGAAAAATTGTGAAAAATAGTGGAGATAATTTGTTCTTTTATTTTCCTAAAACTTCATCAGAGAATAATAAAACTGCCCTTCGAGCAGTTTTTGATTGCAGCAATTCGATGATCAAATCTAACTCTGCATTGAATTTAGAATTGATACAGGAGGACCTTCCCCCCATCAGCTATAGGATTAGCATGGATTATGGAATGGTAGAGGTAGCATTAGCTGCTAACAATAAGGAAGTAGATCTGTTCGGATCGGTTGTAAATGAATGCGCCAAAATAAACAGCCTCTCTAAATTTAATGGCTTGTCCATTGGTAAAGGATTACATGATCTGCTAACACAGTCTGACTATTGTAACGAATTTGAGATAAAAGAAAACAAATTATCATTAAACAAGTCCAACGATAGCCTCATTTCATTTTATACGATATATCATAAAAGAGAGGACCATTTAAAGAATAAAGAACAAATTAATGGCAGTAGTATTAGCAGTAACAAATCTCTACTTTCCCCTTATAACACTAGAGAATCCAGTGAGAGTGTAAATAAATCGTATAAAATCTTGTTAATAGATGATGATGAAGATATACTCTACACCTACCGTTCATTATTAAGAAAAGAAAAATATAGAGTAGAAGCATATTCTAGTCCCGTAGAAGCTCTTAGGCATTTAACAGAGAAGAAATCTCATGATTACGACTTGGTAGTAATGGATATTCGTATGCCCGAAGTAAGTGGAATAAAGCTTTTCTACATGATTAAAGCCGTAGATCCATATATGAATATTCTTTTCGCAACTGCTTTAGACCTTGTTGGCGAATTTGTTGAAGCCTTGCCGGAAATTAAAATGGATGAGATTATGAGAAAACCAGTGACTGAAGAACAGTTTATCAATCAGATAAAAAAGAAACTCGCACAGGGCAGTAATTATTCACAACGATAGAATCTTCCTAATCCCGCCATTTCAAAAATATACATAGCTGAATTAAATCTCCTTGTATGCAAGAGATAATAAACATGATATTGGGACTCGTCAACTAAAGGTAACTAAACTTGATTGATCTTTGGCAAACTTTGCGGTATAACTATTTGCTATCTAATGTTACCAAATTTATTGTTTTGCCCTCAATAATTTTATCGTTCATTACCTTAGTATCCTTAGATCCTACTTTGTGGGTATCTTCAGAAATACACCATTTTTATATCGAATTAATTGCAGTTATTTTGGGTGCTGCACTTGCCTTTTACTATATTTTGCGTTCTAAAGTTTTAGACGACAAGTTTAGTCTGTTTGTAGGAATAGGATTTTTCATCAGTGTTTCTATTGATTTGTTTCACGTAATTATATCGTTTATGTTAATTGATAATACATCATTTATAAAATACTTTATTCCTCAAACATGGTTTGCAGGCAGATTCTTTTTAGGTGCAATGCTCTTAATTGCAATACTAAGATATTCATCGTCTTTACAAAGAGAAGAGATTGAAGAACCCATCAATAGTGAATTTCAGTCGGTATCCAAACAAAGAGAAGAGGACAGAGTAGAAGAAACGGGACAAATAGATGGTGACCGTAGGAGGAGTAACAAAGACGATATTACTCTATATATATCATTACTGGGAATTGTCGCAGTAGTAACTGCTCTAAGCTCTCTCTTTTTGGTTTTTCCTTCATCTGTTTTGGATGATTATTCATTGCATAGACCATATGAAGTCCCACCTGCGATCCTGTTTTGTCTTGTTTTATTCTTTTTCTATAAGAAAAAGATTTACCAAAAAAAGGATGTTGTATACAAAGGTCTTGTTTTATATCTTGTTATTGATATTTTCACACAAATTATAATGTCTTTTTCTGCTAACTCGTTTGATACGGCTCATAATATTGCACACGTTCTGAAAGACGTCGGGTATTTTGTGAACATTATTGCACTAATTATATCAAGTATGCAATACAGCAACAATTTAAAAAGAAATAATATTATAATTAAAGAAAATTTAAAAAGAATTCAAGAGACTGATAAAATCAAAGATGATTTTATTAATATAGCTGCTCATGAGTTACGTACACCCATTCAACCAATATTAGGGCTAGCAGATTTGTTGGATCAAAATTTTCAAAATAATATGAATAAGATAAACTCAGAGGAAGTAAGAGAGGATATCAAAGTAATCAAAAGAAACGCTAAGAAGTTACAGAAACTGACCAATGATTTATTGGATGTGTCAAGAATTAATAGCCACATTTTAACTCTTAATCTTTCAAGATTTGATATTTTGGAGGTCATAGCAAACATGGTTAAAGACTCTAACACATCTGCAGAAAAAAAGAAAGTTCACATTTCCTTAATTTGCAAGTTTGAAAATGAGTTTGAAGTCAAAAATATGAAGAATTCTACACTTGATTCTCCTCTATATATAACTGGTGACAAGTTACGACTTTCTCAAGTAGTGTCCAATTTGTTAAACAATGCAATCAATTTTACTAAAGATGGAGAAATAACAGTAACTGTAGTGTATAAAGAATCCACTAATGAAATTGTTGTGAGGATTAGTGATACTGGTACAGGTATCAATAAGGATATTATGGATCATTTATTCGAAAAATTCATTTCGAGAGCAGATAGTGGAACGGGATTAGGGTTATTTATCTCAAAGAGCATAATAGAATCTCATGGAGGAAAAATATGGGCTTTAAACAACGAAAATGGAATAGGCAGCACATTTAGCTTTAGCATTCCCGTCGAGTCTAAACAACATAACTAAGATTTAATGAATTTACACTACGTGTGTATTAACCGCCTACACTACTTTCAATTTGTACTTGGAAAATATATTTTTGGAAAGTAAATTAGATACTAGGGTTTATTTTTTTTATCAACTCCTCAAATTCTATGGGTTTTTGTATAAATAATTCTCTGTCTAGTTTTTCATAATCTTTCTCTCGATATTGCTGATAGTAGGCCTCACTGGCGGTCAAAAAGTATATTTTCAAAGTTTTGTCAATTTCTTTAATTTTTTTATATAAATCAAAACCATCAAGACGAGGCATCTTGATATCAATCAGGGCAATATCATAGTAATTTGCCTTAAATTCGGTTAGTGCCAAAGTAGAATCATTATAGGCATCAACTTCAAATCCGTTAAATTCTAAAATGCGTTTAAAAGATAAAGTGATATCATCTTCGTCATCTACTAGGAGAACTTTTGTTTTATTCTTTTGTTTATTTTTCATTTCACAAACTAACCTCCAAATTCTCATGCAGTTTATCTTTTTGAACTAAAGGTATACTAAATGAGAAAGTGGCTCCCTTAGCATTCTCGTTATTCTGGGCAGACATTTTTCCACCATGAGCTTCAATTATATTTTTACAAATATACAACCCCAATCCTGTCCCTTGGAAAGATCTGGTAGAAAATTTTGTAAAAAGATGAGGTACAATATCCTCAGAAATTCCTGTGCCAGTATCTTTGACAATGATGTCTGCTGTTGCTTTTTGACCACTACCACCACCACTACTCTCGTTAACCTTTTCTCCCTCTGTGTTTAGCTGGATAATAATTGAGATGGAACCACCATCAATATCAGTAAATTTGATAGCGTTGTCTATTAAATTGGTGATTACTTGAGTGATTCTTTCCTTATCTGCAAACACAAAGAGATTCACATTCCTAACTTTCTTGTCTTGTAATTCATAAAATAATCTTATACGTTTACTAAAGTACGGAGGCTTCTTTAGCTGTTCTTTGTAATCTTTTACAATAATAGATAATAAATCCTTTAGATTAAAATTCTGCCTATATAGTAAGAGTTTATTGCCTTCTATCTTGGTAACATCCAAAATATTTTTTATTAGAACATTAAGTCTTCTTGCGTTCCTTTGGATTGCCTCAATAGATTCTGTTTTATTGACGTCATATCTTAATAAATTCGCAAAGTTCAATATACTTTGGGTGGGGGTTCGCAGTTCATGAGCCGCAACATTTACAAATTCATCCTTTACCTTGTCAGCCAATTTAAGTTTTTTTATATAATCCTCTTTTAGTCTATCGGCTTCCTTTAGTTTTTCATATAATTCTGTTTGTTTCCACAAAGTATTAAAAATAGTAACCAACGACATTACTTTGGGATTACTGGTAGAATAAACGGCCGAACCAACGGCATCTGTAAATTTTAGCTTGGTGGTATTCTTGAGCTCTACCAATAAGGAATATCTTTTATCTACAACAAGAATATTAATTTTAGCATTAAATGATGATTCGATGAATCGGATTTCAACGTTATCTTTTTGACTTGGCCGATCAACATCAATGCCCGTTTTGTTACCACCGGGTATAATAATTCTAATTTTGACATTTCTTTTTGAAGCTTCAGACAATAAATGGATAAATTTAACATTATCATCATTCATGGAGAGGGAAGATGGGGTTGCAAGTATGAGCATTATTTCATCACTACTTGACTTTAAAAGATCTGAATAGATTTTCTGAATATCAAAGGGATTTTTTATGACCTCAATAATTTCTGGGATTATACCCTTTTCAATTTCATCAATTTTTTCAGTCGCCGAGATAGATTTATCCCAAAGATTCTCAAAAAAGAAATGATGTTGTTCTACAACGGCCGTAGATTTGCTATATACGACCTGAGATAAGAGTTGTAAATTTTTCATTGTAGCAGATGCAATATATTCATGATCATTTACTGCGAAATTACCTTTTAAGCCATGTAAGTGTCTAACTTCAGCTATTTTTATGAGTTCCTTACAAAACGCAAGGTTTTCTCTGGTTACCTCTGTAATGAATCGACATTTTACATTTCTTTTTTTTAAATCGAACATCTGCTTGCTAAATACTTCTATTCCCATTGCAACGGAAGGCCAATATTGGTCAGCGCATATTAATAAAGTACTTGTAGAATTTTTAAGTACATTTATGATAGTTTTGGTGGATTCTTCGAGTCCTTCTGCAGTACCTATAGCGGCCACTATATCTTTCAAGTTCTCCATACATATTAATTTTATATACGAAATGTGAATGTATGAACAAGAATGCTTTATTATGACAAAACTTTAAAATTACGATAGGTATATGGACGCTAGATCTACAAGAATTTGTACAGGTTATTAGTTGCTTTGAATTGCGTGGTTGATCCAATGTCCAATATCCATTAAGCAACTATGTCTACATTATGCAACGTTGAAATATAGCTACATAGTAACGATAAACTACTTATTATTGACCACGACTAGAAGATGCTAAAAACTTGTTCAATAGCTAGTTGAAAATTCAGAATAGATTTAGAATTAAA
>DATELO010000212.1:0-3858 GCA_035276505.1 Candidatus Nitrosocosmicus sp. | reverse complement strand
TTTTTTTATTATAACTGAGTCACTAAATTATTAATAATTAATAATAAAACTTTATATTATTAATAATTTTATTAATGAGATATGCAAGATGGATATAAATATTTAATCTCTATTTGTTTTGCCATTATAGCTATGACTATTATATCTTTATTTATTCAAGGTTCTTCGGCGGCTTCTAATTCATTAAATAATAATAGTGTTACTGTTTCTGATCCTAATGATGTAAAATCATCGTCTTCGGGAAATACTAGTCTAAGAATTTTTGCATCATTTTACCCGATATATGATTTTGTTGAAAAGATTGGCATGGACAAAGTCGATGTTTCAACAATAGTACCAAATGGGATAGAACCTCATGATTTTGAACCCACTCCTAAACAAGTAATCGAGTTACAGAATGCAGATTTGATTTTTATTAATGGTGCTGGTTTTGAAACTTGGATAAATGATATATCAAATTCTAATATCGTGGATTTAAGTAGCAATATAACAATAGAAAAAATAAACTCTAGTCCTAATCCACATTTTTGGCTTGATCCTCTATTGGTAGAATCTATGGCAGAAGAAATCTATTATACGTTGGTCTCATTGGATCCAGATAATACAGCATATTATCAAAACAATTTAAAACAATTTGATGATAACCTAGAACTGCTTAATTCTAATATTAAGAATAATTTGACTAATTGTGCCTTGAACGACTTTATCGCATTTCACGATGCTTTTGGTTATTTTGCAAAAAGATATGGGTTAACACAACATGTAATTGGCGGCATGTCACCTGAAATGGATGTCAATCCCCAAAAACTAACAGAGTCCATAAAACTAGCAAAACAACTAAAAATAACCACCATATTTTCAGAAGATAATATTGAACCTAGGCTGTCGAATACCATAGCTAATGAAATAAGGGGAAAAGTATTGATATTAAATCCAATTGAAATGATTTCACAGGAAGAACATGATTTAAAAGAAGATTATTTCTCAAAAATGTATGATAATCTAAACAATCTAAAAATCGCCCTAGAGTGCAAAAAATAAGTGTTTGGAAAATCAGTATAAAATAAAGAACAGAAATGTTTGAAGTATTCCAATTCGAGTTTATGCAACGTGCCATACTATCTGGAATAGCAATAGCAATTAGTTGTTCCTTAATTGGATTGTTTCTAATATTGAAGAGATTTTCCCTCTTTGGCGATGCAATGTCTCATGTTGCCTTTGGTGGCATTGCGTTAGGGCTGTTCTTAAAATCAAATCCCATTTGGATATCGTTGATTGTCTCAATAATTGGAGGTTTGTCAATCATAAAATTGAATTCTAATAAGAGAATTTATGCTGATTCATCAATCTCTGTCTTACTATCCTTAGGATTAGCTATGGGATTGGTACTAATCAGTTTGTCAGGAGGATTTTCAATTGATATCACCAGTTATCTTTTTGGAAGCATACTTTTAGTTAGTATCGATGAAACAATTACTACATTGATCCTTAGTTTAATTGTCATAGCATTTGTGATCTTTTTTTATAAAAAATTGATATATCTTGTGTTTAACGAGGAACAAGCAATAGTGAATGGGATTAATACGGTTGTATTAAACATCTTATTTATTACCTTGGCCACTGTTGCAATAGTAATATCAATTCGGTTGATAGGAGTTTTGATGGTTTCATCACTTTTAATTATTCCTAATGTTTCTTCATTACTTCTAGGATACGGATTTAGAAAAACTATAATATTATCCATATGCTTTTCGCTGTCATCCGTAATAGTAGGAATAATATTGGCTTATGAATGGAATATTACACCTAGTGGCATGATAGTAATAGTAGCTGCAGGAATATTCTTTGGGGTAAATATGTTAAAACTGTCAACTTCAAAGTTAAAGAACAGATCATTGAGAAAGGTAACGAATTCTTGATACGAGATATTATTATTTACGAGTTTAACTAGTATGATTTTTGATGAAATGAAGTGGGCAATAAAAATAACTTTTATATTTCCTTTTTGTTTGATTTTGTTTGTATATTTTTATTCTACAGTTGTTTTGACAGACGAGGATAATAAAAACTCGCATAAATGATCAGTTGGGCATAGTAAAATTCTACCCCACTAAATTGGACGGTAGGGATGGTTTGTTAACGTTTCAAATCGCTAGGATGATCCAGAGGTAAATTTTACTTTTAACCCTAGATCAACAAAACAGGATGATGGATCTTGAAAATAAGAGATGAAAATAAGGATAAGTGTGGATACTTTAGATGGATCGAAGAATAGAAAATATTGAAGTTACAGGATATGCCAAAATCGATTCGATCATGCATAGCGGGAGATTCAAAGATTAAATAGTTTTAAATTCTGGTCCCATTGTCACATTTCGTGATGATAATTAGTATTGAACTTAAAGAACTTGTATTAGAGAGATACAACCGCTACAAAAAAATGATTGAATTTGAATTGTTAGGTGACAACTTGAAGAAAACAAATATTATCAAAACATAATTAATAAAAGCATTGCCAATCATAAGCATTTCACTGAATGAAAATATAATCCAAGAACTAGATAAGCTACAAAAGTTTCTGGGTTTTTCAGGCAGATCAGAAATTGTAAGGGCTAGTGTTAGAAACCTACTTCTCGAAGAGAAAAGAATTGATGAATTATCAGGAGTTCTACATTCAGTTTTATTAGTAATACATGATGAAAAATCTGATCAGGAAATCAGCGAAATTCGACATGGATTTGATAAGATAATTAATACACATATTCACAATAAGATCGATAAGGACCGATGCCTTGAAATATTTGTTCTTTACGGAGACGCAAAAGAAATTAAAAATATCACTAAAAAATTTCAAGGAAATAGAAAGATGGACCAAGTAAGATTAGTGGTAACATAGTGTTTTACATTTGTAGTATGAAAGCCATAAGTGGGATTTGAACCCACGGCCTAAGGTTTACGAAACCTTCGCTCTGCCAGGCTGAGCTACTATGGCACTTAAGAATGAGTGTACTGGTAATTTCTAAGTATTAGATTTATTAAAAAGTTAAATAATAATGTATTTTTTTTAATCTATGAGAAAATGCAACGTACATGATAATTTTTTTGATTGGAATTGTATTGATTGCAAGGAAGAGTATAAAGATTTAAAAGGAACTAACTCAGTTGATGAAAAATCACAGATTAAATGTACATGTGATGATAAATCAGATAAAAAGAACGGAAATTACAAAGAATTTACAGAAGAAAGAGCTAAAAAACTTTATGAAGAAATTTTTTTGCAATACTTAAAGAAAGGTAATTTAAATGAGGAAGAGTCTATCGAACGCTCAAAGAGTATAATAAGAAAACAATGCTCATTGCGTAATATCGAACCGTGGTCTTGGGTATAACATTTTGCTCAAATACAAAATCAATTAAAGGTATCTAAAGTTAAACCTAAATATCAAAAAAATTATCTAACTTTATTGTCGTCACCTAATAATCAATCTACCAATATTTTACAGGGAAGTTTAAATAAAGATATACTCTTGAAACTAAAGGGAAAGAGAACTATTAAAGGCAAATTGAAAAGTTTTGACCAATATATGAATCTTACATTGGAAAACGCTTCGGAAGTTTTTGAAGGAGATAAAAGTCAAGAAATGGGAGAAATATTCATCAAAGGCGAAAACATTGTCATTATTGCAACTGATTAATTAATCGATAGAGATCCGGATCAATTTTTTAATTTAAAAAGAATAAATTATTTAAAACTATCCCTATCTTTGGCACATTCAATGATTTCGGAGTCAGATAGGTAATTGTCTATGCTAAAGGCTCTATCAAAACATTCAGAGATTTCTTTAGAGTGCTTATTAT
>DATELO010000211.1:0-8304 GCA_035276505.1 Candidatus Nitrosocosmicus sp. | reverse complement strand
AAAGTAAAAAATTAATGCATCACCCGCATTTTTGATTATCTTGCCACCAAAGTTTTTAATTATAGTTGCCATAGCATTTAGAAATATTGAATAATATTTTGAAAGTTGTATTTTTTCTAAATTTGACGCTATTTTAGTAGAATTCATCATATCAACAAAACCAATGCAATACTTATTTTGCTTTCCTGAAAAAACTACTTCTTCATCAATTTCAGCAACCCAACCGGAAGTAGCAGCCATATAAGATGATCCTAAAAGAGGAAAATATTGGTAGTACGATTCATCTTCTTTCAAGATATATGTATGACAGTAATCAACTACCTCCGAGTATATCTGAGCTTTCATGTTCGTAGTGGCAGAATTAGAACTATGCTGTTCAATAATTTTTGATATTTTATCTTTAATACTCCTTTCAAGATATGCTAAATTGTTGCTAATACCACTAACAAAGCCTGACGAAAACAGACTGTCAGTTTCCGTAATATCGATTATATTTTCTTGGATGGTTTTATTCATAGATGGAAAGGTACTCCCTAATCCGTAGCCCAAACTATACGAAAAAGTAGAATAGTCTTCAATACTATGCCTGAGAATTTCTTGAGATGTTGTTATATCAATATATCCAAAAGATCTAGACAAGCCAAAGCCAAAACCACAACCAAAATCTTTGAATTCTTTAATCCTACGTAATATTTTTTCTTGAGTTCTTACATTCAGAAAGGGGAAGTTATAGCCTAATTCTGTGCCAAAACCAAAACCAAATTCGGTATTTGTTATTAATTCACCATATTCATCAAACGGATCTTTGTTAGAGTCCACATATGAATACATACGTCCTATACCACGCCCTACTTCTTTGGAAAAAGAGCGGTTCTTTTCTAATGCTTTTATAAAATTTCCTTTAAACTTTTGCTGTAAAAAAGGATAAAGTACGCCAAAACCATGTCCTAATCCTTTTACTATATTTTCGTTTGACACGGTAGAAGAAGAAGTAATTGTATTTAATCTCGATTCGATATTACTGTGATCTAAACCCATACCAATCCCCAAACCAATCGCAAAATCTTTATTCCTTGAAGCTTGTTCCATCACTTTCTTCATCAGATCTTTATCTAAATATGGAAGTACATTTCCAATTCCTTCACCCAAGCCGGTTGCAAAATACCTGTTATCTGCTGCCTGTAAAAATAATGTTTCTTTTTTTGCCTGTGAAAGATACCTGAATAGGTACCCAATCCCTTTACCAATTCCTATAGAGAATTGGATGTCTCCTGCTCTTGATGTCATTATGTTAGATATTGATTTCTCAAGATAAGTGAAATTAATACCAACTCCAATACCAAATCCTTTAGTAAATTCACTATCTCCAAAAACAAAGGTCTTATCCAAAATATCGTTCCTATTTCTTGGGTCCAGGTATTCAAATATAGAGCCTAACCCTTCCCCTAGTCCAGCAGCAAAATATGTATCTTTTTCGGCCAATCTAAAGATATCATCACGGTGGCTTTGAAACAAATAATTAAAGCTCTTTCCAAGACCGATACCAAACCCTTTAGTATAAAAGGGGTTTTTATTAGCAATTTTACTTGGTATTTCTTCAATTCTTAATTCGTTATAAAAAGAAAAAGAACTGCCTGTCCCTTCCCCTAGTCCAATAGCAAAATCTATATTTTCAATTATTTTTGAAAATATTTTTGATCGCAATATACTATTGAAATAAGATAAACTATAACGTCCTATCCCATATCCCAGTCCCCTAGCAAACCATCTATTTTCTAACGATCGGGAAAATAAATTCTCCTGGAATTCTGGTGAAAGATAAGAAAAAATCATTCCTAAACCCGAAGATAAACCATAAGCAAAAAAGTAGTTTGTCATACATCTTTTCAAAACTTGGCTCTGTAACTGTTTACCTAAATTAAGAAAGTACACTCCTAAACCATGTCCCAAGCCGTTATCAAATTGGACATCCTCATTACCCTTGCTGAAAATATTTTTCATTTCCTTCTTCGAAAAATATTTAAAATAGTATCCCTGTCCTTTACCTAATCCATAGCTAAAACTACAATTTGTGTTACATCTTACAAAAGCTTGACGCTTAATTTCAGGAATAAGATGTACCCATGTCCATCCCATTCCAGCTCCTAATCCCATATCGAATCCGTCTTGCTTATTTCCTTTTTCAAGGAATTTACTTTGGGATTCAGGAGTAAGCTGTCGATAAATCATACCCGTACCATATCCTAGTCCGTAATCGAGCATCATATTCTTCTTTGATTCTTCCAAAAGAAATGATTGAAATTTTAAAGGTAGATAGGTAAATTTTATACCAAATCCTACCCCAAGGCCAATAGCCAAAGATATATTCTTTTCTATCAGAGATATTAGTTCAGTTGAAGAACCTTTCGGTGCAAAATAGGAATAAGATATTCCAAAACCGAAACTAAATTGGATAAATGTGTCACATCTTTTTAATATCTTTATCTTAAAGTCATTACTTAAAATGGGATATAGAGTGGCAAGGCCAAGTCCTAGTCCTGTATCAAATATGTTGTTTATTTCGGCTCTTTCAAATATTGCTTTAACTTGAGTGTTGTTTAATGAAGGAATAGTAAGTGCAAATCCACATCCTAGTCCTCTTGTCATATCAGGACTTCGGTTGGCTTTTAAATTAGTATCTTTTTTAAACTCATCACTTAAAAATTCAAACTCCTGACCCAATCCTATTCCAATTCCCTCTGCAAAATGAGGATTAACTTTGGTGTGAACAAATATTTCTTTTCTAATATCCTTGTCCAAATCCTTTAAGTATCTTCCCAGACTTTGACCAAAAAATCTAGCGAACAACAAGCCATCATATATTTTGTCTAAAATTATTTGTCTTTCGTCATAATCCAGAGTCGAGAAAATGAGTCCTAAACTTTCAGCCATTCCTACACCAAACTCGATTTCTGTATCTGATTTATCGAGTAATGTTTTTCTAACCTGTTCGTCTAGTGTTGCAAAGACTTCACCCGCACCGCGCCCTATAGATTTATCAAATGAAGGATTTCTTTTCATAAACGAGTATATACTCTTTGGCAAAAAATGATCTATAGGAGAATCTTGAATTAAAAGTTCTATATGTCGTCCAAGAAATAAACCAAAACGACTGGCCTGACTAGTATCAGTAGGGACCACCTGATCGAAATTATCAGAAATGTATGTTATAACCCTACGTATAATGTTGTCTTTTAGTGTAATCGATTCCCTACAAACATCATGTGTAGAATATTGTTTACCTGCCATGTAAAGCCAATTACTGAGTTTGTCCTCTGGTACTTTAGGCGAACTAGTTCCAAATATTGCCTGCTGAAGGAAATTGATATTTTTCTCTGTTCTATCAAATCCTAACTCATAGCATATCCGCAATACATAAAGAAAATCTACATCGATCTGTCTATCCGGTAAGCTAGTGAGTAGGGTAAATTGATGTTCATAGTAATTTGTGGTACGAGGTAATTTTTCTGCTTGTACTATACCATTAGGTAACAGATGATGGTTAAGCGAGTGAATATTTTTAAAACTATCTGATAACATTTTGTTACTATTTGAATGATATTTTTCATCATTAACTCTCATCTCATTGTAATAGTCCAATATTGTTAAAGGAGCGGGTTCTTTATTCCAAAGTATGTTAGATATTTTCTCAAGATCCTTGGAAATATATTTATTGTAAATATTGTTAAATTGAGATATATTAGTTCCATAAATTTTCACCATTGATTTAAAAGAGGTTTTTTTATAGGAAATCTCGATGCTACAAAACTCGGGGATTTTTTTTACCAGGTGTTTAAAAACTTCTAAATACTTGGGTTTTAGTGCAACCACAAGTTTTCTTACGTTCCTATAACCTAACAACTCTAAAACCTCTTGCAAATTGTTATAATCTCTTCTTATCAAATCATCAGGAAAATTATCCCAAATTATAATGTCGTTTTCAGATAACATACTAACTATTTCTGACAAAGGAGCTCTTACTATATCTAAATCAACAACATTTCGAGGATTTATTATACAAATCCTCTTCACAGAATAATTATTTTTAATAATCTCAAATAATGCTCTGGATTTACCGCAGCCACTTGGACCATATAAAAATACCTTATCATTGTTCGTCAATGATTTAAAATTATCAAATTCCAGGTAAGGAAAATTTTGATTATTTGTTAACGATATTTGTACATTTACAGCTGCAGAGATTTGTTCTAGTACCTTTGCGTCTAAGAACTTTGTACTAGGAGTATTGATTTTGTTTGGTGAAATATCTATAAATACATATGATACTTCATTTGTATTTTTATGCAGCTGGTTTTTTAATGAAGTTATTTCACTTGAATACTCATTTATTTAGATTATCCCTCCTCAATTTTTAATATATATATGTTATTATTATAACTGTTGAATAAATTCATCCTCATATGATATTCATACTATGTACCAACCTCATGCGAGTTTTGCTTCATATACCATATTAACCTGAGTTTGTGTAGCTAATCGAAACTTTTTGAATCCAGCTTTCTTCATAACCTCGGCAATTTTAGCTTGTCCGGCTTGGGCTCCCAGTGCAGGCCCATTATTAGCCATAGAATTTAATACACATGCACAGGCTGAACCCGCAAACATTATCCTTCCTAATGGGGTAAGATTATTTTCCAAATCGTCATTGGCAAATGGTTCGATAAGCATGATCGTCCCGTTCTCTTTTAGAGATCTTAAAGCATGTTGCGCAGCACCTACTGGGTCATCCATATCGTGAAGCGCATCATACATTGTTATAAGATCATATTTAGTGTCTGGAGCAAGAAGAGGATAGTCTTTTGCTGATTTGATTTCAAAGGCAATTTGTTCTTTTCCTAATCCCTCCTTTTCAGCTTGTATTCTTGCTCTGTTGATTGAAGGACCATGGTTATCAAATCCAATAAACCTTGAATTTGGATATGCCTTGGCCATAATTATGGTCGATAATCCATGCCCGCATCCTACGTCTGCAACTATGGCGCCTCTTTTTAGCTTCTCTTCTACTTTACCATTCTCCAGGGAAGGTAACCATGATACAATAATGTTTGCTCGGTAATTGGGTCCAAAAAATCTTTCAATACCTTCAAAAAGATCACTATCATGTTCTCCCCAGGCAAGTCCTTTTCCGGTCTTAAATGCACTGGAAATTTTTGCCACATCCTTAAAATAAGATGAAGCTAACTGAAATCCCCCCAATAGGTAAAATGGGCTATTTGCATTGGACAAAACCTGAGCATGTTCTTGTGGAAAACTGTATCTTTTTGTTTCTTTATCGTAAATAATGTATCCGCCTGCTGCCTGATTTGCAAGCCATTCTCTTATACATCTTTCAGAAGTACCAGTTATTTCTGATAATTCATGTGAATTCATAGGTTTGTCTGCATTAGCCAAAGCATCGTATAATCCAAGCTTGTCTCCAACATTTACCATAACCGAACTTAGGGTAGCAGATAAGTCTCTCATTACCTTTTCTGCGAACTCATTAGGTTTTGGTTTTGATTCAGTTATCTTCTGAATTATTGGTTTTTGATTGAACATACAATCAATTTGTTAACCCTCTTTTTATATGTTTTGATTGACCGTTCAAACAAATAATAAATGTAAGAAGATATTATATCTTAAGTGAATGTCCAGGTCCCAAGCAAAGGAGGAAAAATCTCGACTAATAATAAATACTGCCTTAAAAGTATTTTCAGAAAAAGGATACGATAATGCAACCATTTCTGATATATCAAAGTCCGCAAAAGTAAGCATGGGATTACCACTCTACTACTTTTCAAATAAAGAGGAGTTGGCATGCCAAGCATTGGAAATTAGCTCAGACCAAATAACCAAATCTATTCTCAATGAAGTAACTGGAAACTCGCCGGAAGAGATAGCTGCAAGTTTCATTAATTCTTTTAGAAAGAATTTAAAAAAATATCCTGATTTTTATCCATTTTACTTTGAGATGTGGTCTGCAAGTAGAAGAAATAAGAAAATTAAGAAGGTGTTTAAAACAGCATTGGATAATACAATTAATACTACAGAGGCTGTCTTGGCCAATGCTCAAGAAAATGGTTTGATAAATATTGGATCTGAAGATGTAGATAGTATTGCAATTTCTCTAGTTTCCAAGGCTGATGGACTAGGATTACTAATCGTTCAATATCCAGAACTTGTTGAAAACGAAAAGTTTTGGAAAATGGATAATAAAATGTGGTTGTCAGTACTAGAAAACAGAATATAGGATTAAAAATAAACCAGACGAAGTTTGGGACTCGAAACCATACCGAATAATCGCGTAGTCATTCACTTAAACCTTTTAATTGATATTTGATTAATTAGAACTGTTTATTGCATTCCTAATTATGAATGTGTTCGGCAGGGAACAACAAATCGATCAAACAGAAATAGATTTTAATCAATCTTGATATGTCGATTCGGGACCGAAGGTTTCCGTTGTGCTATTACTACTAAAGAAGGATTCAGCGATTATATTTTACTCGCAAAATAATTAAACTTTTGATTAAATCCTAATGTAGTAATAGATCAATGGGGCCAGAGGGATTCGAACCCTCGACCGCCAGCGCCCCGGGCTTATACCCAAAATAATGGATGGTATCCTGCCAAGCTAGACGATAGCCCCTCGCTTATTAAGAATAAACCACTCATTTTTAAACCTAAGTAATCCTTAGCAAATTCTAAACACTTTAATAATTAGATTAATACTTTATAGCATATCACTTATGCTGGTTAATGAATTAGACGTCATAGATAAACAGATATTAAATGATATTCAGTGGTCATTTCCGTTGGTTGAAAGACCATTTCTTGAGATGGCAAATAAATACCACCTGACTGAAGACGAAGTTCTTAACAGAACCCAGAGGCTAAAAGATATCGGGATAATTAGACAGATAAGTGCAATTTTTGATACTCGTAAACTTGGTTACAAGAGTGCGCTTGTTGCATTCTCCGTTGATAATAAAAGAATAGATTATGTCGCTAATGAAATAAACAAACATCCAGGAGTAAGCCACAATTATGAAAGAAACCATGAGTACAACATTTGGTTTACGCTGGCAGTGTCTCCCGATGCAGATATGAAGGCAGATCTGGATAAAATGGCTGCTTTAGATGGAGTGATAAAATACAGGGTATTGCCTACTTTAAAAATGTACAAAATTGGAGTAAAGCTAGATATGGTAAATGCTGATGCTGAAAAACCTACTCCAACAGACAGTGTAAAAAAAATGGAAGGAAAGGCAGAAAAAATTTCAGAGACTGATAAAGAGTATATTAGACAGTTGCAAAGAGATATTGAAATAATCAAAGAACCGTTCAAATCGATTACAAACAATCTTGGAATAAGCCTTGAGGAACTATTTAACAAGGTAAAGGAATATGAGAAGATTGGGATAATGCGAAGATTTGCAGCAATATTAAGACACAGACAAGCAGGCTTTACAGCTAACGGTATGATAGTTTGGAACGTTCCAGAAGACAATATTGATCAAATAGGATTAAAAGTTGCATCGTTCCCACAAGTAAGTCATTGTTATAGGCGACCCATATATCCAGACTGGGAGTTTAATTTATTTAGCATGATTCATGCCAGAACAATTGATGCGGCTGAAAAAATCGCAAAAGAAATAGCAGAGATCATCAAGATTGATAAATATAGAATACTGTTTAGTTCTAGAGAGTTTAAAAAAGAAAGAGTAAAATATTTTGAGTAGATGCTATGCTAATAATTTAGGCATATCAAAATTATTTTCATACATTCTTTCTATTTGGGTTTTCTCATCTGCAGATAAATAATTTCCATCAGATATTTGAGCGAATAGATCAATTTCTTCCAAGCTAGTAACAGTTGGTAAGAGAACGGAAATTTCTTTTTGAGATAATATATATTTCATTGAGAGTTCAGTAATATTCCATCCATGTGAATCAGCGATTGGTTTGAGTTTTTCTATTTTTTTCATAGCTTGAATAATCCATTCTCTCTTTCTGTTATTTCTATGATCATTCTTATCAAAAACAGTATGTTCGTTGACTTTGCCTGTTAAAACACCCGACGCATCAGGTACTCTAACCATTATGCCTACCGAATTATTGGCCTTCTTGTCTACTGCATTAAAAAATACTCTGCCAGGATCTTGTTCTAAAATATTATATACAGTCTGTAAGCACACAATATTTCTGTTTTCTATAGCGTATATTCCTTCCTTTTCCCAACCTATTGCAGGTCCCAAGGCGACA
>DATELO010000210.1:0-42296 GCA_035276505.1 Candidatus Nitrosocosmicus sp. | reverse complement strand
GTTTGAAGACTTCTTTGAGCTGGCAGGAGTACTCTTTGTAGATTTACTGTTTGAAGACTTCTTTGAGCTGGCAGGAGTACTCTTTGTAGATTTACTGTTTGAAGACTTCTTTGAGCTGGCAGGAGTACTCTTTGTAGATTTAGTTAAGACGCTTTTTTCGATCCTTGACATCCTTTTTTCAATCTCCTTGATTGAGGTTTGAGTTTGTTTTAAGGAAACTGCTTGTTTTTCAATAGATTTAAGGCCTTTTTGTATAGATGGAGAGGTCTTTTGTATTTTTTGAATCTCTTTAAATAATCTATCTACATTCTTATTGATAGTTTCTAGGTTTTTGGTTATTGGTATTAAATCAATTTCTTTATAATCGGGCCTCTTCGCAATGGTTTTTCTAATTGAACGACTAGATTCTTCATCATCTTCATCATCTTCATCATCTTCATCATCTTCATCATCTTCATCATCTTCATCATCTTCTTCTAATTCTAATTCTTCATCATCTTCATCATCTTCTTCTAATTCTAATTCTTCATCATCTTCATCATCTTCTTCTAATTCTAATTCTTCATCATCTTTTATTTCCTCCTCGATTTGTTCGTTTTTATCCAAGTTTAAAGAACCATCCTCTAAATTTGAAACGCGATCATCATCATCTGCAGCAGTAATTATTTTTTCTTTCTTGTTTAAAAGAACAGGATAATATTGGATCTCCAAAGACATATCTTTATCTATACAGAGAAATAAAACCCCAAATATTAAAAGTGATCTCTACAAATTATTACAAAGTAATAAAAAAATACTAACTAACTTTTGGTTTTAGTTCTTCAGTGAAAGTATTATATATAGACAAAGCCTCTTCTTCGCTTTTTGCACCAACTATTGTTGCTGCTCCGCTTGTGAGGAAGCTAATCAGTAGTTGATTTGAATTTGATACTGTTAGCCCCAAATTACCTTTTGATTTTAACACGTATCCATTAGATTCAGCAATTTTCAAAATATTTGACAAATCCACTTCATTCGTAATTTGTGCTGGAGTAACAGTATAAGTTCTCTTTCCACGATCTCTTCCACACAATTCTTCCACCAAAATTGAGGGAATGTTAATATCTTTTTGTTCCACATTTAATCCACATGACGGACATTCATCATGTCTATTCATTTGAATTTTATCAAATACCAGATCATTCAGGTCTATATACAGTAATTTATTTACCAGAGACGGTTGTTGCCCGATAGCTATTTTTACTGCCTCAGATACCTGGACTCCAGAAACAAGATATAATATTGATGGATGTACGCCTTCAGTACTACATGTTGGCATTTCGTCTTCCGATAATTCAGGGAAAATGCATCTAAGACAAGCACTTTGGTTTGGGAGAATAGTAAATACTGACCCCACCATTCCAAGAGCTCCAGCATAGATGAAGGGAATCCCGAGTTTTAGACAAGCATCATTTAACGCATATCTCGCATCTATGCTATCCAGGGCGTCAATGACTATATCACAACCCTTGACAATTTTCTCGGCAGTATACTTAGTAACTGAAATGGGAATAGCATCTAACTTGACTGCAGGATTCATTTTCTGCAAACGATCCACTGCAGCTTCAACTTTTACCTTTCCTATATCAGAATCAGTATACAGATGCTGTCTATGAAGATTAGAAATTTCTATCACGTCTCTGTCAACAATTCGAATTTTTCCTATTCCCATTCCTACTAATTGTGTTAAAACAGGGTTGCCTATTCCTCCAGCGCCAACAACGCATATCGTAGTATCTTTGAGTTTCTCCATCCCAACATAGCCTATTTCTTCGAGCATAATTTGTCTAGAGTATCTAAGCATTTCTTGATTAGTTATTTCAGCTCCTCCTGCTACAGCAGGTAAAATATAGATCGAATCTCCTTCCTTTAGAGCAGAATTCATTCCTGCATTGTTAAATCGCATATTTTTTCCGTTAATGTAAATATTGATTAATGCTCTGGGCTTTCCGTTAATGTCTATAACCCTGCGTTTAAAATCATCTCCCATAGTATCTGAAACAATATTGAAAGCTTCTTCTAATGTCGAAGCGTCGATAGACATTTTTTTTTCTCCTGCACCTTTATTCAATACTGATGGAATAACAAACTCAACTGTGGTCAATTATACATAACACCGCAAATTTTCGATTTATATCCGTTTGTTCAATGTATCATTGCCGACACAAGTCTAATGTCAGGCTTTACTGAATTGGGAGTAGGAAGCAAATCTATCACAGACTCGGTAGTTTTTAATCCATTACCTGTGACATAACAAACAATATTTTCATCTTTTTCAATTCTATTGTCCTCTATTAGTTTCTTTAGAACACCGACTGCAACACCACCAGCAGGTTCTGTGAAAATTCCTTCCGATTTAGCAAGCAACAATATAGCATCTTTGATTTCCGCATCAGTAACTTTCTCCCCAATTCCATTAAATTGTTTTAAACGCTTTAACACGTATAATCCATCACCAGGGTCACCAATTGCCAAGCTTTTTGCCACTGTATCGGGTTTCTCTACGGGTATCACTTCATTAGATTTATTTTTAAAGGCATCGACAATAGGTGCACATCCATTAGGTTGTGCAGCAATGATTCTTAAATTGGATAAATCTGAGATTAACCCAAGGTTCATTATTTCTTCAAACCCCTTGCAAATAGCATTTAACATGGCACCACTTCCTACAGGAATTACCAGCACATCAGGAACAGTCCAGTTCAATTGTTCCAAAACCTCAAATGCAAGTGTTTTAGAGCCTTCCACGTAGTATGGTCGCATATTTATGTTTACAATTCCATAACCGTTAGAATCTCCGATTACTGAAGCGATCCTATTAGCATCGTCATAAGTACCATCAACTGCTACAAATTTACCTCCATAAGATAATGCTTGAGCTATTTTAACATCTTCTATATCAGACGGTGCAAAAATATAACAGGGCAAATTAGCTCTTGCAGCATGAGCAGCAGTTGCTGATGCAAGGTTTCCAGTAGATGCACAACCCACGGCAGTTAAATTCATTTCTTTAGCCTTTGAAACAGCTACACCTGCGGGTCGATCCTTGAAAGAAAAAGTGGGATTTACAGAATCATTCTTAATATATAAATTCTTAAATCCACCAAGGCTATTGCCCAAGTTATCTGCTTTTTGTAATGGAGTAATTGAACCATTCAAACTCACTATATTTTTTTTGTCTTCTATAGGAAGGATTTCAAAATATCTCCAATAAGTTAAATCTGTCCGATTCTCAAAAGTATGTTTAGTTATATTATTATCTATTTTGTATTGGACATCCAATGGCCCAAAGCAGTCCTCACATATGTATAAAAACCTCGGGGAATACTCTTTATTGCATTCTCTACACTTTAGCGCACTTATAATTCCCATTATTTCCGATTATTAATTAACAATATAATAGATAAATCTCTCTAAATAATATTTAGTATTACTTAACTATCACAAGTCTATTTGTCTAATTCATTATGAAAACAAGAACGACTTCCTGTGTGACATGCGGGTTTTATAGAGTTTACAAGGTATAATAAGGCGTCAGAGTCGCAGTCAACCAATATTTTCTCAACGGGTTGAATATTACCTGACTCTTCACCTTTCATCCATAGTCTATTATGAGATGTACTCCAAAAATGGGCATTTCCTGTTTCAACAGTTTTGGACAGCGCATGTTTATTTGCATATCCAAGCATCAAAATGTCCTTAGTTTTTATATCCTGAACCACTACAGGAATAATTCCATTTCTTTTTTCAAAATCAATTTTATCAATGGATTGTAACACCGCAAAGTGATTGAAGCAAATTGATATAAAAATTTATAACATCAAATTAAAAATTATCGTCAGGTTCGAATAAATCAACAAATAAAAGAATGGTTGCTTGTCATACTCGCATTAGAAAGAGTTTCGGTTAAATAATACTAGATACCAAGAATAACAACGACGTTACTGCATATGACGATAGACAAGAAGAAACTTGATGCAAAAACCCTTCACATAGGATTTGACGATACTGATTCAATAAACGGTAGATGTACCACTCACTTATCATTTCTAATAGCAAGAATGTTGGTTAAAAAGTTCAATGTAGAGTTTATTGATTTTCCGTTATTGATACGACTAAATCCCAATGTTCCTCTTAAGACTAGAGGTAACGGTGCAGTATGTTTAAGGATCAAAAGTAATAACAATGAAAAAATAAAGGAAGAAGTTTCACAAATTGTAGAGAATTATTCGGAGATAGGCGATGGTGCAAATCCAGGTTTGGCTTTCTATGAAGAAACTAACATTAGCAAAGACTTATCACAGTTTAGCAGAAATGCAATGGATACTATATTAAGTAAACAATTAGCCATAAAAATAGCCAAAAAGTACAAAATGCAATTTCGAGTCTTCGGAAAAGGTTATGGAATTGTAGGTGCACTATCAGCCATAGGCTGTATTTTAGACTCGGATCACACTTTTGAAACGCTAGCCTACAGAAGAGAAGAAAATATAGGAAAAAGCAGAAAAACAAACGATTTTAAAGTAAAAAGATTAAGCGAAGAATCCTATCCATATACCTATAATAACTATGACCAAAAAAACTCGAGGGTTTTGATTACGCCTCATGGTCCTGATCCAGTATTTTGTGGTATTAGAGGCGAAGATCCTCTATTGACGCTATATTTTTTAAAAAATCTGTGCATAGAAGAAGAGCTAGATGGCTATATGGTATTTAGATCCAATCAGGGAACAAATCTTCATCTTATAAAAGAGAATAAGGGAGTAGACATGAAACCTTATACTGCAGGATACATCAATTGTCAAGTCGCAACAATGCCCTATACAATTAGTGGCGGACATGTGATATTTAAAATAAAAGACAAGTATAACTATGTGTTACCAGTTGCAGTATATCAACTAACGGGCTTAACTAAGGTTGCAAGAACGTTAGCAATTGGAGATAAAATTGAGATAGGATATGGCGTACATCTGAAATCAAATAATCAAACCACACTCAATTTAGAATATTTAGTTGTCAAAGAATTGGGTAAAGTTTTTGGGATCAAAAATCCCACTTGTACTATTTGTCTAAAAAGTATGAAATCAGAGGGAAGAAACAAAGGATACGAATGTCAAGTATGCAAAACAAGAATTAGATCGGTAGAAAAAATAAAGATAGAGAAAGATAGAGAAATTAAGTGTGGTTTGTATATTCCAGAACCTATTGCACATCGTCATCTTACAAAGCCAATGTCAAGATACGGTATGGAAAAACGATATGATCGATATGAAGTAGTACGCATGCTAAAGAGCATAATATGGATAAATGATAGCGGGGGGTTGATTTGAACATACGGCTGGCTTTATAGCACAGTAACCGCTCTGCGGGTTATGAGCCCGCCGGGATAACCTAGCCCCTAAAAAGGTCTGGCTTCCCCACCCCGCTAACTAATATTTGTAATATAAGGAGTATATATACGGTATAGATCTGTTATCAGAAAGCATAGCTTTGATTGTATTTAGCAAGGATATTGTGTATAGCATATCATTCTATATATGAGACGCACATCTATTGAATAGCATTTTGGTAACCTTAATTAAAAATATATGATCTTCACGATTTAGCATGACAACTGATGTTATTTGATATTTTGTCTATTTCGGAATTGATCAAAGCCAATATAATTGTCATTTAGCAAAGCGTGTTGAACAAAAACCTTGATCATTTTTTCTATGTACACTAGTATTTCTGAGAAAAACTATTTTTCTAATGCGGGAGATGGGATTTGAACCCACGGACCCCTAAGAGATGAGGTATCTCAAATCCTGGTTTCTGAGCATCGTGTTTTTTCCAACTCACGCCTTTGACCAGGCTTGGCAACTCCCGCATAAAATATTCATAAAAAGTCCAACATATATTTTAATAAAAAATAAAGACTACTCCATGTCTTGATCTCCCACCAAATTCACAAAAATATCATCTAATGTAATAGGCGCGACAGAAAATGACAAGTTGCTACGCACCATAATTTCAGATACCTCTCGTAAATTGCGCTCAAAAGTGAATAGCCTTATAGAATCTGAACTCATAGTGATTATCTTTCCAAAAGAACCAACTAGATTTTTTAAGTCAAAAATGTTGAGAGTTTTTGATATGTGAATATCAATTCTTATTTGATAATTTAGCGTGCCTTTTAAATCATTCATATTCCCTTTAGATATAACCTTGCCTTGATCTATGATAAAAATAGAATCAGATAAAATTTCAGCTTCGTCCATATAATGGGTAGTTAGTACGATTGTAACACCTCTATTCTTCCAATCTTTAATAATGGACCAGACTTGACGTCTTGAAACAGGATCAAGACCGATAGTAGGTTCATCCAAAAACAACAAAGGCGATTCAGTAGCCATAGCCATTCCAACCAAGATTTTTTGTTTCATGCCACCAGACAAATTTAGAGCAGGAATATCCTTGGCGGAGTAAAGATCCAATCGATTTAGTATTTCGGTAGTCTTGTTAGCGGCAACATCCTTTCTTTCGCCGCGTATTCTTAGCCAATTATAAATATGATCCCAGGGTGTTAACGCTCGTAATGGTCTCCCTTCTTGAGGTACAATAGATATATTCTGTCGAATTTTCTCTGGATGCTTTAACACATCCTCTCCAAAGATAATTAGCCTCCCTGATGTGGGTAACATTTGAGTAGAACATATACGGATGAAAGTGGTCTTACCAGCACCATTTCTTCCCAACAATGTAGATATTTTTCCTTCCTCAATTTGCAAAGAGACATCATCAAGTGCCTTTTTATTAGGATTCTTGTAGATCTTATTTACATTAAATGACTCGATGGCAAACATAAGAATCGGGTTACAAAAGTTACAAGAATCTAAAATGCATCTTTTTTGAATTCCTTAGAAAGATCCTTTAATAAATTCTTTTGATTATCATTGATTTTATCAGGGAGTTTTACATTCACTTTCACGTATTGACTTCCACGTCCAAATTTTCCGTATCTTGGTAAACCTTTTCCTTTCAACTTGAAAACGGCATTTGCTTTGGTACATGATGGTATTTTAAGCTTTTCAGTGCCATCAATGGTTGGAACTTTGGTTTCGGTTCCTAAGATCAAATCAATAAATGAAACATCATAATTGTACATTACGTCACCATCTTCAAGAACTTTGAAAAGTTGATGAGGCAGGACATGGATACGTACCAACAAGTCTCCACTTACACCCCCTGGAATACTCTCTCCTTTTCCAGATATTCTCAGTGTAACCTCGTCTTCAACACCAGAAGGTATGTCGATCTTTAGATTATTTGTTTTTCTAACTTTCCCCTCTCCATGACATGTATTGCAAGGTTTTTCAAGAATTTTCCCCTCTCCATGACATGTATTGCAAGTGTCTAGAGAAATAAATGTAGAAAATTGATTTTGGTTATAGACTCTACGAGTCTGTCCTTGGCCATTACATGTTGGACAAATTTTTGGACTGGTACCTGGAGCAGCACCGGTTCCCGAACAGACTGAACAATTCTCAATTATAGGAATTTGTACTTCTTCTTTTTTGCCCTTTACTACTTCTTCTAAGGTCATATTTACGTCATATAATAAATCTCTGCCTCTCCGCCTTCTGTTTGTGGCCCTAGAATTGAAACCGAAAGGATCGCCACCAAAACCGCCTCCACTTCTACTGCCACCACCCATTCTACCAAAAATTTGTTCAAAAATATCACCAACGTTACCAAATCCTATATCCTTAAAGATTTCAGCAAAATTGTCTTCTGATCCCCGGAAAACTTCTTCGTTTCCAACGTGTCCATAGGTATCATATCTTTTACGTTTTTCCGGATCGGATAGGACAGCGTAAGCCTCTGAAATTTCTTTAAATTTTTCTTCCGCTTCTGGCGACTTATTGCGATCGGGATGATACTTTAACGCAAGTTTTCTATATGCAGATTTTATTTCATCTTTAGCAGTAGATCTTTGAACTCCAAGTACTTCATAATAATCTCTTTTACTCATCATTGATCACAAAATAATTGAATGTGGTTGTTTATTCATCAGTTACTATTTCATTTATTATCGCTGGCTTCTGCACCACTACCACCAGTAGTTGCAGATCCTGAATTAGGTTCACTAGTATTTGGACCCTGTGTATTTTCATCCGCAGGAGATGATTGAGTTGTAGATGCATCGGAGCTGGATTCGCCTGGACCAGATCCAGAACCAGGCCCACCGGTGTTGGAAGTATTTTGCTGAACGGATTGATATGCAGCAGTGCTTATTTCAGCCAATGCATTTTTTAGATCCGTTATTTTTGCTTTTGTTACATCCACATTATTAGATGAGATCGAGTCCTTTAGCTCCTGAACTGTTTTATTGACTTTATCCTTTTGTTCAGCGGTTACTTTATCCTTGAGATCTTGATTTACCAATTTTTCAGCAGAGTATATCAAATTATCGGATTCGTTCCTTAGTTCGGCCTCCTCACGTTTCTTTTTATCTACTTCAGCAAATGCATCGGAATCTTTCTTTAATTTTTCTATTTCCTCTTTGGATAGTTTTGAGCTTGCTGAAATAGTGATTTTTGATTCTTTTGAAGTAGCAAGATCTTTTGCCGTTACATTCAAGATTCCGTTTGTATCAATATCAAAAGTTACCTCGATTTGTGGGACAGATCTAGGAGCTGGTGGGATACCTGACAAGTTAAACATGCCCAATGAAACACAATCAGCAGCCATTGTTCTCTCTCCTTGAACTACATGGATGGTAACTGCCGTTTGATAATCTGCCGCTGTAGTAAACACTTTGCTCTTCTTTGTTGGAATAGTGGTATTTCTCTCTATTAGAGTTTCTTTAAGTCCACCCATAACTTCTACACCAAGAGTCAAAGGAGTGACATCAACCAATAAGATATCAGTGGACACTTCTCCCGAAATAATAGCACCTTGAATTGCTGCACCCATGGCTACTGCTTCCATGGGATCCACACCACGCTCAGGTTCTTTATTCATGACAGATTTTACGAACTCCTTTACTATTGGCATTCGAGTAGGACCACCTACCAAAACTATCTTTTCAATCTCCGTAGCTGATAATTTTGCATCTTTAATGGCTTGCAGCATCGGATTTCTACATCTCTCTACAACTGGTCGGAGCAATTCCTCCAATTTTGCTCTATTCAAAGGAATTGCGAAATTCTTTGGTCCTGTAGATTGATCATATGCTAAAAAGGGTAAATTTATTTCTGTAGTTACTATATTGGATAATTCAATTTTTGCTTTTTCAGCAGCCTCCCGAATCCTCATCATGGCCGCTTTGTCGTTTCTCACATCTATTCCTGATTGATTCTTAAATTCGTTAACAAGATAATCTATTAAAATATTGTCCATGTCGGTACCACCCAGTTGAGTATCACCAGATGTACTTTTTACTTCAAATACACCACCACCCATTTCCATAATGGTAACATCCAAAGTTCCTCCACCAAAATCAAAAACCATGATTTTAAGATCACTTTGTACTTTGTCTAATCCGAAAGCCAGCGAAGCAGCCGTGGGTTCATTTATGATTCTCACGACTTCTAATCCAGCAATCTCTCCAGCATCTTTTGTTGCTTGTCTTTGATTATCATTAAAATATGCTGGAACAGTAATTACAGCTTTATCAACAGTATCTCCTAGAAATGCTTCGGCATCCTTCTTGATTTTCTGAAGTACAAACGCAGATATCTGTTGTGGAGTATATTCCTTTCCAAAAACCTTAAACTTGTAATCGGTGCCCATTTTTCTCTTTGCAGCGATAACTGTTCCTTCGGGATTTGAAAGCATTTGACGTCTTGCAGGTTCACCAACAAGTAGCTGACCATCTTGTGAAAATGCAACCACCGATGGAAAGGATTTTCCTCCAATGGAGGTACCCTCAGCAGCTTGTATTATGACTGGTTTTCCACCGCTCAAAGCAGCAGCAGCAGAATTACTAGTTCCTAAATCGATTCCTATTATTTTTCCCATTTAATCGTCATCTCCTTTTGTATTTTCTTTATTATCACTATCGATATTTTTAATTATCTTTTTAGACACTTCAACCAAACTGGGACGGAGAACGCGTTCGTTTAATAAATAACCCTTTCGGATTTCTTTAGTAATTATGTTTTCTTCCATATCATTTTCGAAATAGGAAAACCCGATAATTTCGTGAAAGTTAGGATCAAAAACGCTGTTTAAAGCTCTTATTTCCTTCACATCTTCTTTTTCCAGATATATATCAATGTTTTTTAGTATGTTAGTTAATCCTTCAAGAATAGTGATATCAACCTTATGATGTTTGAGAGTATCCAAAGCACGTACAAAATCTTCTCTTAAATTAATTATGGTCGATAGCATTTCGGCCTTTACAGAAAGTATTCTCAGCGTATTTTGTTTTTCAATATTCTTTCTATAGTTATCAAAATCAGCTAAGCTATACTTTAATTTGTTAAAGGTGTCATCATATAGATTTCGATAGTGTTCTAGGTCATCACGTGTTGTCTTTAATTCTGCAAATAATTCTTCCATTGTTAATTCGGTATTTGACTCATAATCATTTTCATCATGAGAATTATTATTAGAATTAGAATTATTATCTAGCAACAGATAATCATCACCTTGATCATTAGGAGTTTGATCTTTTTTCAGGGTTTTATCCATGCTAATAAATTTGGATAAATCTAATAATTAGATATCGATCTCTGAAAACAAAAGAAGGAAGGATTGTAATTATGAAGTCAAAACTAATTATCAAGCATAGTTGCTTTTTATGGAAGATCTTGCTCCACAGGCCTCACAGATCATAAAACCTAACTTTTTGATTTTTTCTGTTCTAGTATCTGGGCTACCACAAACAGGACAAATAACATAATCCTTCACATATCTATCTATTAGACCTGAAAATGAAGATACTGGTTTTCTTCCCAAGAAAATAACTCTTTCACCAGAAATGTATCCTGCAGAAGCCAATTCTTTATTGAGATAGAGTAATAATTTTTCAGGATCGCGTCTAAGTGCCTTTGGGAAATCCATAAAATTCCTAAAAATTGTTCTTTGACCAACCCATATTACTCTTGGAATGGGAATTTCAAGCCTTGAAACTTCTTTCTTAACGACATTTCCGAGTTTGTTTTGTAACCTATCTAATAAGGACATGTACCCAGACTCATCTTGGATTGACATATCTAAACTATGATAAACCATTTAATTTACGTTGTGAATGTATTTTAGATATTTGAATGAGCGGAACAAGATTTAGCACAAACCATTAAAATTCGTCGAAACGAGAATTAGTTATTTTTGGATATCCATTCAATAAAGGGAGTCATAGTTTGGTATGGTAAATCATTAGTTTTTTCTACATTATAGCTTAGCATGACCATTCTATTTAACAACAGTTCATGTAATTTCGCGTCCACTTGATCTCTTTTAAAGGGATCATAGATTTCAAAAAAGCATTTTTGTTTGTAATAAGAAATATGATGGGCGTAGCAATACATCAAAAGTGTAGGATCTCTACTAATCCTTTCATTTACCATAGTTTGTTCAAAATTGGGACTATTCTGAAGTTCAACATAAACCTGAAGAACTCTCCTTTGATACTTTTCTTTAATGTAATCGTTATCAAACTCAGTATTGTTTCTAGATTGAAATATTTCCCGTTTTAATTGGTCAATTGTTTTCCTGGTAATATCTTTTGCAGACATTATATCCAAATTATTCTTAATGCCATAGTTTTTACCGAATAGGAAAAAGATTCCTAGAATTTCCTCTTCATTAACAAATGGAAAGATCAAATTACCATCTAGAAATTTTAATATTCTTTTATAAATATCAGCAGGTAAGAAAAATCCCATATAGGAATCAGAAACGACTGTCAAGTCATTAAAAAAGTCCCAATGATATAAATAAATATTTTTTGCACTGAAGTGATCTGAAACCTCTAAAGAGTATAGAATTAAGCCTTGGAATAAAATCCAGGTTTTCTTTCATATATTTGACCATCGCTCATTGCCTTTTTGATATAAGACCGGGCGTCCGAATCTGTGAACTTGGCTGTTTTTATCAGTTCGCCTACAAACACATTTTCTTCAACATCATTCTTTTCTTCTCCTGAAATGCTAGAAAATATTTCCATGAAAAGTTTTAGCTTGGATATTTCGCTGAAAGGTTTTCCATGTAATACCCCTAAATCAACCTTACCAGTATTTACGTCAACACCGGCAGTTTCCAACATTCTTTGAACTAGAAACAGTGATCTTTCAGCATCTTCGCTATCAACTCTATCCTTTAATAATAATCTTGCTCTTGCAGTTGCGAGTCTAACTAAACCCTCTAATTGCCTAGGAGTTACAGTAATCATGCTGTCAGAATCAACATTTCTCATTTTCATATAATAATCACGAATAATATTTATTGCCTCTCGTGTCAATTCAGGTTCTACAATTTGTTTTGCAAATGCGAGATATTTACTGAAAAGATCGATATTTATTGCTCCTTGTGATGATTTTTGTACATCCTTGTGAATTTCTAATATATGACTAGCTATTTTACTATCCTTTTCTTTCTCAGGTAGATCTCGTATTACATAAACAAGATCGAATCTAGTAAGGAGAGGTATTGGAAGATTTACATTTTCAGTGATATTTTTATAAGGATCATATTTTCCATACATCGGATTTGCCGCAGATAGAATTGAGGTTCTTGCATTTAATGTAGCTACGATACCACCCTTTGCTACAGAACATGTTTGTTGCTCCATAACTTCATGAAGGGCAGAACGATCTTCAGCCTTAATCTTGTCAAATTCATCTATACAAACTAATCCTTGATCTCCTAACACTACAGCACCCGCCTCAAGCATCATTATGCCAGATTTATCTCTTACAACTGCAGCTGTCAAACCGGCTGCGGTAGAGCCCCTTCCAGAGGTGTATAAACCTCTGGGAGCTATTTTTGCAGCAAATTTTAGCATTTCAGACTTTGCAGTTCCTGGATCCCCAACCAATAACACATTAATGTCACCCCTTCGGGTTGATCCATCGTCTAATTTTTTAGTAATTGAGCCTACAATTAACAACAATATTGATTCTTTTATCACTTCATGGCCATAGACATGAGGAGCAAAAGATGATACTAATTTATCATATATATCGGGCTTTCTTGATAACATCAATATTTGCCGTTCATCTTCAGTACTTATGGAAATACGTTCGATAGAACGGGTTTTCTTATCCCCGGCTCTACCACCAAGATATTCGATGTTATTTCCTTCCATTCGTAATCTGAATAATGAAGTTTTTTGTGCTGCGGCATTTGCTGAACCAAAAGAATATTCCTGATCTATCCTAATAATACCGGTTAACATGATTCGATCTCCTGGTCTACATTGATCAACCAAATCACCTAGAATTGTTACCTCTATGTAATGAGGCAGTTGTCCCGCAGGCAAATCTTCGGGTAATTCTTGTAATCTAACCAACTGAAAGTCAATAAATAAGCTGCTCTCTACATCCATCTCCAATTCTTTTTCAGAGCAATTAAGGCATCGCAATGGTTTTTTTAAGGCCAATCCTTTTAATTGTGAAAAGCTGATCTGATTGCAATTAAGACATCTATATGCAATTCGTTTTCCTAATGGTTTAACTTCAGAAGAACGTACTACCATTCCAGAAACACCTAACAATTTGTTAATAACATCTGCATTGATATCCCGCAATCCTTTCTGAACTGCATAATTTCCCATTCTTACTCTAATATGCTCTCGTATTTCATGGGCATAATCTGGATGAATTTCTAATAGGATAGAAGTAACAGCTTCGTTAAAAGCTGAGAACATTTCATCCGGATTATGAGTAATATCCTTTGCTAATGATGGAGCAAAGCTATCAAAGTCAATATAATCGACGGTAATGGAAGTAGAAGAAGTAGCCATCATATTATTTATCTTGTCAAAATACTTGTAATCACCATCCCGATCCTTAAATGAACGCAGAAAACTTTCTAATTCATTTGACAATGCAGATATAGTTTGTTGTTCTTGTCCTTGCTCTTGCACATTTTTTGATGACGATGACGGATTTGAAGGATCGATATTACTCATGTTTTAACACCAATTTCTTAAACTTAGATGTCATATAATAAAAATTCTCATAGAGAAATTTTTCTTCTACCGAGAGTTTTTCTTCAAGTTCAGGTACTAAAGGTGATGACGCTGAAAGTTTGACAATTTTTTGTAATCTGGATGCTATAAAAGGATTCAGAGCTACGATTAATGATTCTCTATCTTTATCTTCGATATTATAAAGGTAATTATTTACTTTGGCATAGAAATCTGGTTCTATTGTAGATAACATGTGACTCTGCGATATTCTTTCGCGATTTAAAGCTCTCTTTATATAAGAAAGTTGATCTTCATCGTGAACTTCGACTATATCATATTTGTTTAAAATGATAGAGATCCAGCGAGGTACAGAGGTCATATCTCCCTCTTTGGCACTAATAAAAACAAGAGGACGTATAGATAATTCAAAATCCCTCAAGTAAATCACACGTACATCCTTTAGAATATAATCTAACGAAGAAAAAGTGTAAAGAATAGAAATATCATCCATTTCTAAAAATAGTTTATCTATATTATTATTATTAGGAGAAGGCGGTGATGGTGTGGGCGTTTTTGGTGATGATGGTGTCGATTTCACATATGTAATTACCTCTATGAGTTAATAAAATTTCAATCGTAGAGAATTTGAGATATTGAATAATTTTAAATTGGCAAGCGATGGACAATACATCTAAATGGAAAAACAGCAGAAGCCGGAGGAAATTTCTGATATTATGTGGGTGGAAAAATATAGACCAACACGGTTGGATCAAATTATTAATCAGAAAGAAATTGTAAAAGGACTAGAAAATTTATTAAAAAAACCACATGAACTGCCCCATTTATTATTCACTGGATCTGCAGGTATAGGCAAAACTACAACAGCATTATGTTTAGCTAGAAAGATTTTAGGAGAAAACTGGAAGAGAGATACATTGGAGCTAAATGCATCAGATGAAAGAGGAATTAAAATGGTTCGTGAAAGGGTAAAAGAATTTGCTTCGATCATGAAACTTTCCCTAGATCAAGACACTGATGATAAGCCTTTCAAGATTATTATTTTGGATGAGGCAGATGAAATGACATCAGAAGCACAAACGGCCTTAAGAAGAATAATAGAGGATAGTGCTAAAACAACCAGATTTATTTTTATTTGTAACTATTTATCTCACATAATCGAGCCGATACAAAGTAGATGCGTAATCTTCCGATTTTCTAGAGTCTCGGAAGATGAAATAGTAGAATATTTAAAGAATATTTGTAAAAGCGAAGGGGTAAAGGTTGAAGAGAAAGCTCTTCGCAAGATTTATGAACACACTAACGGAGACCTGAGATATTCGATAAATATTTTGCAAGCCGCTTCTGCTAGTGGGAATGTAAATGTCCAGCAAGTTCAGAGTGCAATAGGTATCTCAGGAAGAAGCAAGATTGCTGAAATAATTAGTTTGGCCATCAATTCGAAATTTAATGAATCAAGAATAAGATTATTAGAATTACTAAATGTATATGGAGTATCGGAAACTGATTTTCTAAGGTATGCTAATGAAGAGATCTATAAACTTGAATTAGATAACCCTTTTGAAGTATCAACCATCATGGCTGAATATGATTATAGACTTGCAAATGGTGCACATCCTGAAATTCAACTGGCAGCCTTTTTGGCACAGCTTGGAAAATTAAATGTAACGAATAACAAAAAATCTACTTAAAAATCATCCTCAAATTCATCTCCGCCTTCTTCCTCTGTTACCTCGTCAAAATCTTCTTCAAATTCTTCGCGTTCTTCGGCGGTCTTATATGGAATATCGGCTTCTCCTAAATTTCCACAAACTGGACACTTAAATTCAATTGTTTGGCCTTCGAGATCCAACAGAAATTCTTTGGTGAAAACCTCATCGCAATTTGAACAAACCAATGTGGTTTGGATATTTTCTTGAGTAAATTTATGAGACTGTACCCGAAAGATTGTGTTCACCATACTTATTTTACCTATAAGAATCAGTCTTTATTATAAGCCTTATCTTTTTATAAACCTAAGGATTATCGTGCAAGAGCAAGTATAGACGGAATTATCAAACTAGTTCATGTCCAGCATTTTGTGCATTTGTGGGATTACTCGTACATCTTTATAAAAAGGGTATACTTCATCATAGATTTTTAAAATGTGTTCAGTGGATGGAACGTCAAATTGATAGCTAGGTTGAAGTGTTATACCACTTAAATTACTAATGTTGGCACACTGAAAGATTCTAGTTGTTAAATCTCTAATTTCGTTTGCAGTTGTAGAATTTGTAAATACAATTTTTACAAATGAAATCTTATCGGTCCTGTCTAGGGCTAATTCCAAACATTTTAATTCATTTTGTATAAGGTCATCATAGGATTTGGAGGATTCGATCACTTTTGAATCAGAAGTCTTGAATTCAACCTTACAGATATCAAAGTATGGTAAAACTGATTCAAATCTTTGCCAATCAAAGCAAGATGACTCAAGATAAGTTTTGATATTTAATTCATTTTTAATAAAATTTGCAAGTGCAATCAAAGGTAAGGGTTGTAATAAAGGTTCACCTCCAGTAAAATTTACCTTATAGATATTAGGCTGAAGGTTCTGATGTATGAGTCGTTTAGCTTCATCGATTGTATAACTTTTTCCACTCTTAGGGGATAGAGAATACTTTGTATCACACCAATAACACCTTAGGTGGCAACCTGAGAACCTGATAAATAAGGTTTTTGTACCCGCAAATATACCTTCACCTTCAATACTCACAAATAACTCATTTAATTGGACCTTGTCATTACTATTTTTGTTTGAGATTTCAATACTACTATGATTAATGGTTGGCATATTGTGTTTTATCCTCAAGACCTGCTTTCGAAAATGCATGTTTTCTATTAATACAAGATTCACATATTCCACATTGTTTGTTTGTACCGCCTAGGGCGATGGAATTACCCTTGTTATCGCTAACCGTTCCCAGATAACAGCTCCAGGATTCAAAAATTTTTTTGCCCAATGTTTCATACCCAATCAAAAGCAATTCCGATTTACTTAATTTATCTATTGCAGGGGACCAAATATGAAGCTTATTTCTTATTCCCGCAGTAATTCCGTCAATTTCAGACAAGTTAAATACTTTTTCCAAAGCTCGCGTGAAGGTAGGACGACAATCAGGATATCGAGCATCGCCAGAATGAGCTCCATATGCTACAAGAGAAATATTCAAAGAAGTGGCCCATACTGATGCAATGGTCAAAAAAACAGTGTTTCTTAATGGTACTACCATACTATAATCAAACGTTGGAGGAATTTTGGATTTAGAATTCGTCAGTATATTTGTTTTTCCAAATAGAGTTTTGAGGAATGAAATATCGACTATCTCATGCTTTTTACTTTTTAATAATTTGGAAAAGCGTTTTGCCACAATTAGTTCATGGGATGCTCGTTGTCCATAGTTAAATGAAATTAAATATACATCTAACCCCAATTTCTTTAGATAAGCAGCCGTACTAATAGAATCGAGTCCACCGCTAAATATACAAACGGCTTTAGAAAAATTTTCTATAGATTTAGACTCTAATCTCAATTATAATATTAAGTCAATCTATTCGTTATGTAAACTTGACGATGTGTTAGAATCATTGTCATTTTTGAAATATCCAGCTAGTCCCCCTATCGCATAAGAGACCGAAATCATGACTCTAGTCAAGAAAAGTGTCTGTTCATAGTTATCAGTATAATTATAATATATTAAAATAGAGAACAATGTAGAAAGGATAAGCGCACCTGTTATTATCTGTTCGATACTATAGATTTTAGAATATTTTCGCAAAAATATGAATGTAGAAATATTACCCAAAGACAAACCTGTAAGTAACAAAAAAGGATAATACTTTTGGAAAAATAATATAAAAACAAAAGGCAGTGCCCATGTGAGTCCATTGATTATTTTTATAATAAATGGCCACGATATACTAGTTGAAACCCTATCTCGAAATACTGTACGCATGGATAGGAGAGGTTTGAGGAAAATTAACAAAGAAATAGCAAAACAACTAGGCCAAATCAAATAGTAATAAAAGTAATCAAGATCATAAACAAATACTAAATGCGATAAGATTGAGGAAAGCCCAAACCACACAGAAATTAAGAAAAACATAAACGAAAAGACTCGAGTCATTCATGTTTTAAAAATAATAATTTAGTATATAATTTAATAAGATTAGCAGGTATGCTTGGTTATATAGGCAGATAGTTGGTTAGTTGGTAGGCATGTAGGTAGGCAGATAGAAGGCATAAAATACATTAACAGTCAGTTCTCTCAATAGGTTGAGTGAGCAAATGAATAATGAAAACATGTAAACTATGCAATAAGACAAAATTTTATTCTATGAATTATTTATTCTCAGATACTATATGTAATGAATGTTATCTAATCCTAAAGGAAAAATCCAGCTAAAAAGTTATGCCTTTTTAAGAAATATTATTCCACGACAGAGCCGCATTTGTTACAAAATTTTGAAGAGTGTTTTATTGTATTGCCACAATTAATGCAGTATTTTTTTTCAACAGAGCCTGAGGATATATTTTCTGTAGAGGTATCTTTTGTACTATAAAAATCAGCAATGGCTCCTGTAGGTTTAAATGATTCATCCACATCGGGAAGATAATCCGATGGGGGAGTTGAAGAATTTGTTTTTGAATCAGGCTTATCTTCCAGATATATGAGTAAACGAGGAGTTGAAGAATTTGTTGTCGAATTTTTTACACTTTCGCCCAACCATAATGCAAATTTTTTTAAAGTCATTTCGGGTGTAGAAAAAGTTAGTGAATGGGTGGACATGTAATCCTCCGTAGCCAATCGCCCATTAAAGATTTTCATAACATATACTAAAAAATTGTGTCTATTAATTATTGTGAATTACCGCATTTGTTACAAAATTTAGCTTGCTTTGGAATTGAGGCGTTACAAACAATACAATTTTTTTTTGCTCCTTTTGTATTTGTATTTGAAGAGTCTTGTTTGGTTATTATTATATCCACGGGTTTGAACGTAGGGGCTTCTGGAGGCAGTGGAAGATCATAGTCTTCACTTAACGATGGCGATGGTGATGTTGTAGAAGCAGAAGTAGGACCCACATTACCACCGGCTGAAATGAAGCCATCCACACCAAAACCACCACCGGCGCTTCCACCACTGCCACTGATATTACCTCTATTACTCGAAGGAATAGTTGATGAGGCAGATCTATCGTTTTTGCCTTTAGCAGAAATATTCTTATCCATGGCTGCCTTTAGTTCAAGAATAACACGACAAGATAAAAAATTTAGGGCAGAGGAAGATACAAGGAATTCGCCCATTCTTGAAAAATACTCGTTACTATCCATTTTTCCTTGTTTAAACAATTGAGTTGAATCAAAAAATGATTCATAATTATTTTGAGTATCATTAACCAATTGTTTTAGTTTCTCTATAAGGCCACCAAGAGTATCTACCCCAAAGGACATGACTTGCAAATGAATAAAAACAAATTTAAATTTATGGAATTATTGGTACTATAGATAAATATTTGATAAAGTCTTATTCAATGCCGCTGTTAAGCATTTATTAAAGAACTTTTTAGGTGAAATAGTTGTGAAATTTTTAGACGGTAATACAGATTTTGGAACAAATCCATTGGACAGCAAATACAAAGTACTTTCTGGTAAGAATTTTTTTGTGCTATGGTCTAGTTTGGGAATAGGTCTACTAGTAATTTCTGCAGGTTCATTTATTTCCTCTTCAAATCTGACTGAAGCAATTATAGCTATTATTGTTGGCTCGATAGTAGGATCTATTTTGCTGGCATTGGCGGGAAAAATAGGCAGTGATCATTCGATCCCTTCGATAGTAAGCATGAGACCGGCCTTTGGTTTGCATGGTTCATATTTGCTCACAGTTCTTAATATCTTTCAATTAATAGGCTGGTCCACTTTTGAAATAACTATTTTATCAAAAGCCGCAAATATATTTAGCAATGGATATATTGATTTTTACATATGGTCCATAGTTTTTGGAGCAGTGATCATACTTTTTTGTATATTAGGGCCTTTAAAAATTGTAAAGCAATGGCTTAGCAAATTTGCAGTATGGGTTGTGTATGGTTCAACTATCGTCATGCTCATAAGCATAATATTATCAACTAGTGGTGGTGTTGGATCAGAAGGTGTAATAAATTCTCATTCTACTTTATCGACTACTGATAGTTCTACTTCTTTTGATTTTAGTTTCTTTAACTCCTTAGATTTGGTAATTGCCATGCCTTTATCATGGTTGCCTTTGGTGGCTGATTATAACAGATTTGCGAAAAAGAGCAAAAATGCATTTGTTGGAACGTTTATCGGGTTTTCAATCACAAATTGTCTTTTTTATATAATTGGATTCTTGTTGGGTATTAGTGACATATTTGCAATACTAGTTGCTATTCAAACATTCTTTTATGGATTCTTTTTGTTGGTATTAATCGTTGATGAAGTCGATAACGTTTTTGCAAATATTTTCTCATCTGCAATGTCATTTAAGAATATTTACAACAAGATAAACTACAAGTATCTCGTTATTTTTTTCACGGCATTAGGAGTTTTATTGGCCAATTTAATTCCAATCCAACAATATGAGAATTTCTTATTGATAATAGGCGCTTTGTTTGCACCGCTGTTTGCAATAGTTCTGACTGATTATTATGTTATAAGAAGGCTGGGGCGGCGGATAACGATTGAAGACTTTTATGAAAAAACCAATCGGATCAAGATGTCATCATTTCTTGCATTTGGTGTCGGAAGTATCACTTATTTTATTCTATCTCCAATATCATGGTTATACGTGACCGATTTGGGATTAAGCATAGGTTCAACCATTCCAAGTGTAGCAATTTCAATTTTAGTCTTCTTAGTAATAGAACTTTTAATAAAAAAAGTTAAATTGAAAAATGAAGAGTATTCATCAGACAAGAAAATTGAGTGAAAAGTTGATGTAAAATGTCGTTGACAACAAAGAAAAAAATAGTAATTTTAGGGGCAGGCTATGCAGGCATATTTCTTAGCACAAACCTTTCATCAAAATTAGACAAAAATTCGACTGAAATAATACTAATAGATAGAAACAATTACCACCAATTAATGCAAGAAATACACCTAGTAGCTTCTGGTTATAGAACTGCAGAACAATTGAAAATCCCCATTTCATCTCTCATACAGGGAAAAAATATTATCTTTATTCAAGATGACATAGAAAAAATAGTACCTGACAAGAGTACCATATTCTTAAAATCAGGAGAAATAAAATACGATGAATTGATTGTTTGCTTAGGATCATCAACCAAATATTTTAACATACCAGGTGCTGACACATATACTCTCCCTATAAGGTCGATATATGATGCCTCAATTATTCATGATCATATTTTACGAATAATTGATGAAGCTACAAACAACAAACATAATATAGTAATAGTAGGTGCAGGTGCAACCGGGATAAGTCTTGCCAGTGCTTTGGCAGAAACAATAAACGCCTCACCTAACAAAAGCAACATCAAGATAAACATAATTGAAGCAACTTCAACGATTTTGCCTGGATGGGACATCAGGGTCAAGAATAAAACAGAGGAAATTCTCAAAGAAAAGGGAATAAGAATTTTTCACAACTCCCTAGTAGAAAGGGTTGACCAAAAAACTCTGTTTTTGAAGGATGGATTGGAAATTAATTCATCGCTAATAATATGGACGGCAGGAGTAAGAGGATACAATATAGACATAGAACCAAATATCGACAAGACCAATGATGGTAGAATCATTGTAAATGAATATTGTCAAACAAATCATTACAAGAATGTTTATTCCATAGGAGATTTGGCTGCGATGAAAAATTCCAAAGGGAAATTATATCCGCCCCTAGCTCAAATAGCTGTAAGACAAGCACGCTATCTGGCAGACAATATTGCAGAACATTATATTGAAGGAACTAATCCGAAAGAAAAATTTGATTATGAAATTAAAGCACAAATAATATCTGTAGGAAGTGATGAATACGTTGGTTTGTTAAATAACTATTTAGTGAGTGGAGATTTGGCAAAAATGATTGATGAATTTACAAAACAGACCTATATGAAATCACTAAAGAGCGGAGGAAAGAACATTTCCGTTAACCTATACGAAAATGACTTTTTCTCACAGGTTATGGCTGGAATAACCTTTGCAGGGTTTACTTTCTTTAAGGGATTAGAAAAACTGGCATAGTAGTAGTAGAAGCAGAAGGGTACATGAAGAATAAATAAATCGATCCTGCAAGAAGGTATAATGCCTCGTTATGGAATTAATAGTAAAGCAATCTTTCATTCTGCATCTTCTTTACTATTATTATTAGTATTTTTACAAACCTGTAGATTACATAATTTGTTCCTCAAAACAAGATTCATCATTTTGCAAAGACAGTGGACAAACTAATTATTGCATTTACTAAGCAGTTAGTACATGGATAGAGTGGGTTCTATCTGTATTGTTGACAAATTCTCTAACTGTTTGTTCTCTTATTATTATCCACTTAGCGATGAGTATGTTCATGTCTGTGTTCATCAGTGTGGACATGAGGATGAGAGTGAGAAATACCACCATGGCTATGAGAATGATAGATTTTCTTAAATAGAGCGTAAAGAGCAGTTATACCAAAAGCTAGAGTAATGAACATAACTATTGTTGGACCTGATGAAGCATCCAAAAAGAAACTTGCATACATTCCTGAAAAAGAGGCCACACAGCCGATTAGTATGGATAAAAATACTACATTTGAAAAATTATTTGAAAGCATGCGTGCTGAAATTGCTGGCCCAACTATTACTGATGCTAATAATGTTACTCCAATTGATGACATTGAGACTATTATGATTGTTGCCAAGACAAAAGAAAATAGCAACTCTATATGTGCTGTTTTAATTCCACTAATTTTAGCACTCTCATTATCAAAAAAGGAAAAAACTAGTCGTTTATGAAGAAAGAAGAAAAAGGCGGCGGAAATAATAGTTACCGAAACTATGACGTATAAATCTTGTTCTGTAATAGCAAGAATATTTCCAAATAATAACGATTCAAAATTCCTTGTATATCTATCTGTCATGCTCACTAGTAACACTCCAAATGCAAAAATGGCTGTTGTAACCAAACCTATGGCGGCATCGGGTTTAATCTTATTTCTCTTGCTAATTTCATAAATAACGAATGATGCCAGATAACTCCAAATAATTGCACCAATATAGTAATTCATTCCAACTATATTTCCTACTATAGCACCGCCAAATGCGGCATGAGAAAGACCATGACCTACATAACTTAGACCTCTCAGAATAATGTATACTCCTGCCAATCCACAGACACCACCAAGTAAAACAGATACTATAATACCTTTGATAAAAAACTCATAATGAAAGGGTAATAGAAAATCAATCATAGGTACTATCTTGTTATTTGGGCCTATAATCCGCTAGTCCGTATGTTTTTAAAAGATTATCTTCCTTAAGAACATCCTGTGGGGGACCTTCAGCGATAACATATTTATTAAAACATACTACCCAAGGAGAACGATTAGCTATATGTGTTATATCATGAGTGGATAAAATAATTGTCATGCCATTGTTATTGAGATTCTTTAATATATCAAAGATTTTTTCCCTTGACACATAGTCCAATCCTGTTGTGGGCTCGTCTAAAATAAGGACATCAGGATTTCTTATTAAAGCTCTACCCAAAAATACACGTTGTTGTTCACCACCAGAGAGAGCTCTAATATGTCGTTTTTCGTAACCTCCTAAACCTAATATTTTTAACACATCCTTAATTTGATTTTTTAATTTCTTGTCAATCCAAGGAAGATAACTCTTGTACTTCCATGATCCCATGGCAATAACTTCTTGAACAGAAACTGGAAAATTCCAGTCAATTGTTTCTATTTGAGGAACGTATCCAATAGAAGGATAATAAAAGATTGAATCGCTATCATTATTACAAATATATTCAATATCACCATTCCACGGCTCGTATATTCCGCATAATAATTTTAATAGAGTGGTTTTTCCAGATCCACTTGGACCCACTAAAGACACAAATCGGCCCTTTGGAATAGTCAAATTAACTCCTTCAATAACAAAATCATGATAGGAAAATCCATAAGATAGACCAGTCATTTTCAGATATTCAAAGGAACCCATCCTAAATGTATTAGAAATGTAGCTTATTAATATTTAAAAAAATATAAACTAAGGTGCGTATGTGTTTGCCGGATTCACATCAGCAAGGCTGCTAACATTTCCTCCCAACGGGACTATCATGTTTTTCATATCATTAAGCATCATTCCAACGTATGTGTGATTGGGAGCTGTAAGATTACCTGGTAATGCGTCATCACTAAGAGTTTGTACTATTTCGATACCAGCTTCATCGGCTATTTGATCTGTGATTCTGTTGGAAAAGACTTCGGAAGCAAATATAGCTGAAACATTTTCTGCTTTAATCTGATCAATCAATTTTGCGATATCAAGAGGCGATGGTTCTGAAAAGTCGGATGGTTGTACTGCACCTATTACAGTCATATTATACCTAGGAGCAAAGTATGCCCAAGAATCATGATATGTAATTAATTTTCTATTTTCAGGAGGTATGCTTTGTGTTGCTTTCTTTATTCCTTCATCCAATTGTTTTAACAATGCAACATACTTGTTAGCATTCTCTGTGTAGTATGCGGTGTTATTAGGATCCATTTCTACAAGTTTATCTTTAGTTAGATTGGCAAATTTCATTGCATATATAGGATTAAGCCACAAGTGTGGGTTAGGATGACCTTGATCTCTTGGGAAGCTAAAATCAAACACCCATTCAGTGGGGTTAACAGTATTGTCTCCAAGTTTGAGTAATTGAATATTTGGATTGGTGTTTAATGACGTATTTACGATTCTTTCCATAGGATCTTCGAGGTTAAGACCATTTATTATCACAAGGTCTGCATTACCTAATTTAATAATATCAGATGGGACCGGTTCATATGTATGCGAATTAACTCCTTCTGGGACTAGACCTGTAAGATTTATCTTGTCGCCTCCTATATTTTTGACTATATTAGTAATAGGGGACACAGAAGTAACTACATTTAACGTTTTGTTGAGTGCAAAAGCGTTATAACTGGCGTCAAAATTTGTAGATATAAACAAAACAGACAACACTACTGCGAATGCTATACCTAGGATTGCCTTGGAACTATTGAATAAAGGGTTTAACATCCAATTTTATTATAAATAATTTTATTAATTTCTTTAATAATAGATTTGCGGTTTTGTCGGATAAAAAGCATATATAATATGAAAGGAAGAATTTAGATTTTTCGAATCCCGCTAAATGACACATTTAATACATTTTTTCTGACAATACCAACCATAGAATAAATTAAGTTTCTAATATCATAAACAAATGAACCAAGCAGTCTTATTAACAGGCCATTATTATCAGGTAGTTTAGTACAGCCACCAATTACATTTTTTGTTCCTGAAATAATTTCCAGTATTTCATTTTGTATGAGGCTTATTTTATCTCCTGGAGTCAAGATATAAATATTTCCCAAAATGTCGTAATTATTTAGCACCCCAAAGGATTTGACATTTTCTCTCTTGGGTTCTATTTTTGCTATATCAATTAATCTTAGTTTGTCATTCTGATTCACTGATTTAACTTTCATATAACAAATATCATATTCAAATGATTCGTTGCTTGCTACTCTACCTGGAGTTAATATCTCGGAGTACATACAAGTCGCTTCATCATGAACTCTAATGTTTGATACCTGGTAGAATCTGGAATCTCTATAAGGTATTATCTGATCAGGAATATATTCTAGGTAACAGTTCTTATCAACATCTAAATTTATGATTTGGGTTCCAAAATTTTTGTTCATTCTATAAATCCTAGTTGCGCTCTGTGTAGTAACATGAGCTTTGGCTGAATTCGTAAGTGCAATATCCATTCTAAACCTATCACCTTGTAAGATGCCCCCAGAAGGAGATATTATATAGACATAAGCCATTTCGGGACAAGTTTCCTCAAGATACATTGCCCGTTTAATACAAAGTGGAACCTTATAGTGTTGATATTTTATTGAAGTCTTGTGAATAATGGGATCATTTTCTAATTTTAGTTGCAAAATACCTAATTTACCGGCTTGTCCTACCCCCATTTGCTCTAAAGGGTTATCATAATTTAACACCTCAGCAGGAATTTTGTCGGGAGTACAATAAGAAAGATTATACACACTCATAAAATCACAAAATATTAATTAACGGCCACTGACTTTGGTGGTGCATCAAACAACACATCTTTTACTATCTGTTCAGCGACCTTCTTCACACCTTGACCAGTTTTACTATTAACAAAAACATATGGTTTATCATTTCGAACCACCTTGGCATCTCGTTCCATAATGCTCAAGTCAGCGCCGATAAAGGATGCAATATCAATTTTGTTGATTACTAGCAAATCAGATGTTTCTATTCCAAGACCACGTTTTCTAGGATATTTATCGCCCCCAGAAACATCGATGATGTATATAAAATAATCAGCAAGAGCTGGACTAAAAGTGGTGGTTATATTATCACCACCACTTTCGATTATTATTAAATCAAGATTTGGATGTTTGGCTTCCATTTCTTCGACCACAGAGATATTAATCGATGGATCTTCTCTTACTGCTGTATGAGGACAACCTCCCGTAGCTATTCCTATCACGAGGTCTTCAGGCATTAGCCCTCTTTCGGTGGCAAGATTTTTTCTCATCCTGTCGGCATCTTCCCGAGAGACTACATCGTTAGAAATAATTCCAACATCATATCCTTCTTTCTTCAAAATAGGAACCAATTGTTCAATTAACATTGTTTTTCCTGAGCCAACAGGTCCCCCTATGCCAATTCTGGGAATTCTTAAAAGTGCCACAAAAGATAAAATGAAAAAATTAAGTTATAAACATTTTTGAATCCATCTGCTCATGATGCATTTGGATTATATCTAGCTGGGGAATAAATTGCCACATTTCATCAGCAGGTTGTTTGATATTTTTTAATACAGTAGATAACATCACTGGCTTTAATTCATTGATCATCATTTGTCCTTCAAAATGCTGAAGAATTCCCAACCGAAGTGCCGCCCCAATAACACTAACCACAAAACCATACAATAGCATCAAACCCGACCTCTCCTTTGTTAGATTCATGGAATTACATCCTAGTGCATAGGATACAGGAAAAACGCCCTTTGAGAGGCCGTCCTTTATACTTTTTGAATAAAAAGTCAGATTTTCATTTTCTCTTACAAAAGTAGAGACACACCTTAGGAATTGGATGCCTGACCTAGTTGAGGCAGAGCGGGTTTCATCTACCAACCTCATGAAATAATATGTATTATCCAAATCTAAAAGTGTAGCAAAATCCTTCCTTTGTATACAATCATACACATTTCCTATAACGCAGCAATCGGTGGGCCCTATCTGTTGAACAATATAGGCCTTTATAAAATCCGAAATTTCACCATATGATAGTTTTCTATTTTTATTATAAAACAGGTGTTCCAATCCGTTCGAAGTGGTGTATAATCCAGTTGGAAAAAAGGAATCAGATAATTGTAAAAAACTTAGATCCTCAATAGATATGGAGGTTGGTGGCGGTACATCGTTATTCTCAGTGTGCATGAATATCAAATCCTTGATCTGGTTCGAAAATAAGAGTTTCTGCTCGAATTTCTACATAGTCTTTTAGACCAGATAGGAGCCTCAAGAACAGATTTATCTCATCTGGAGTTTGGATAGGAAATATAATATCACCGTCACTGATTTTCAGCGGTCTATGCAAGTTTCCAATGGTGTGACCTACTTTTATTGCAATATTTGTAAAATCGTGGTCATGATGATGGTGGTGGTCGTCGTCGTCGTCGTGGTTGTGGTTATGGCCGCTATTGCTGTTGCCATCACCATTATCCTTATGAGAGTGGATATTCTCCTTGATATTAAGAATAGCCACAAGCTCTGGAGATAATTTTATGATTATCATTTTAGTATCGTCTAAAAATGCTACATCACCATCTCTCAAATGAGTCCTAGAAGGCAAAATAAATCCTACATCAGTTTCTTTATCTGAAACTTTTCTCATCCTAACTTTCTCAGTTTCAGATCTCTGAATTGTTATGGTTTCAAGAGAATTTTTATTTAATGACTCTTTATACTTTTGATTCAAGTCTAGATTATTCTTGATATTTCCTAAGATGGTTGTAACGGTTAACATCAGATAACATATAGAGATCAATCTTAACCATAAAAACAATTTTAGATTTTCACTCGTTTAGTTAGAATCCATATTTTGTAGATGAACAGCTTAATTATCTTGAGAAATCGTGTTTGTGTCCCTCACTTTTTTCACAGCATTTATCATATTCTGCAAATTTTCAGTATAATCATATTTGCCGTAGTGTTCGTATTTTGTGGGATCCAATTCTGCAAACACAAACCCCCCTTCAGACATTTCAACATTCGATCCAATTTCAAATTTTTCAGCTACAATACATTTTTTTACCAAATGATATGGATAATCTAGATTAAGATGAGATTTGGGATCGATAGAACCAGAGATTAAAGATAATTTTCCTGATTTAACAATTACATGTCTAATTCTCATAGGATCAATTATTAGAAGAGAGTCATCAACATTAGATTTTTCAGTGCAATGTCTAATTTGCAACTAACTATAATCACCTTTTCGAATCTGATAAAGCTTGAGGATTAAGATCATCTGCGGCTAAATTCTTGTCTATTCTTAGTACAGATTTTGCCATTTCTCCTGATGCTTCCAACGCCATGGTCTTTACCAAAACAGGATCAAGTACCCCTTTTGATACCATATTTACGATTTCTCCACTATCTATATCGACACCGTATCCATCCGGTGATGCTTTAGCATTCATTACTTTTTCTAAACCATTGAATCCAGCATTTGTCAATATTTGTCTCATAATACTTTCCAATGCAGAAGTTACCACCTCAAGTCCTACTTGCTCTAATCCATTGAGCTTTAGTTGTTTGATTTTTTCAATAATATGTAATTCTGCAGCACCTCCGCCTGGAACAACTCCATAATTCAAGGCAGCTTCTGCAGCATTGATTCCATCAATTGTCGATCTCCATCTCTCTAAAGACGTTTCCTTTGTAGATCCTGAAATTAGGATCGTTATAATCTTTTTTCCATTACCATTTTCTAAATAAATTATCCCGTTATCCTCATCTTCGTATATTTTTTCAGAAACACCAATAACATCATTATTTTTCAGATCATCTAATGTTCGTACGGGTCTGGCTCCAGTGTATCGTGCCAAATACTCTATTTCTTCATTTGAGATATGTACTGCAAACAAGCCCTTTGATACAAATAGATCTTCAATTATTTGATCCACTTCAGGTGAAGCAATAAAGAGAGTGTTTGCTCCGGTTTCTACTATGGCGTCTACAATTCTCTTGGATTTTTCTAGACGATCCTTTTCCATAGTAAGAATATCTTGATATTTGCTATTTTCTTTGATCCAAGATTCCTTTACAGGTTTTAAATCTAATTTGAGAATCAAAATCTTTGAATTATCTACTCTATTTGGAAGTTCAGGATCTATTCTTTTTCTCTCCAAAACAATTCCATTAAAAATTTTGTCTTCGACGTCAACTCTTCTTATTACTTTAATGGCTTTATCAAAATCATATTGTCCATTGTAGATTGCATCCTTTCCCACATTACGCAAAGCATTAACCACTATTTTATGCAATACACGACCATCGAGTTTTGAGGACAAACTCGTTTTAACAATCTGATCTAGCTCAGGATCACTAATTTTTATTTTTTTAGCACTTTTCCTTAACAAGTCACAAGAATGTACTACACCACTTTCGATTCCTTCAACAACCTTGGTTGGATGAACTGCTAGTTCGCGAATCAATCTCTTGCCTTCTTTTATCATTTCAGCTGCAAGAATAACTGCTGTAGTAGTTCCATCACCAACTTTTTGTTCTTGTCTTTCCGCAATTTCTACAATCATTCGAGCCACGGGATGGATAGCTCTCAAGGATAATAATATGGTAACACCATCATTTGATACATGCCTATTCATAGATTGATCAATCAACAGCTTATCGAGACCCTTTGGTCCCAGTGTTGTTCTCACAGTATCTGCTACTGCCATTACGGCATTAGAATTTGATTCTAAAGCATTAAATTCTATATTTTCAGCAATTGGCTTCCAAACTCCAAAATTTTGTGGCGAAGACATAATTTTTAGATTTAAAAACCAAGAGATAAATGTATCAGAAATTTGAAAATAAAAGATTTGAAAATAAAAATATGGTGGTATGTTAGGCCATAAAGTATCTCTGAGCCAGGGTTAATTCCTTTGCTGGATCTACAGTTGCAATTTGTCCATCTATCTTGACCTCATATGTCTCAGGATCAACAGTAATTTCCGGTGTTTTGTCATTCCACAGCATATCTTTCTTTCCTATACTTCTACAATTCTTTACTGCTAGAGTGGTCTTTTCTAATCCCAATTTTTGAGGTACGCCAAGTTCGATTGATTTCTTTGACATGAAAGTAAATGAAGTCTTTTTTACAGCGCGTCCCATGGCACCAAACATTGGTCTATAATAAACGGGTTCCGGTGTGGGCAGTGAAGCATTGGGATCTCCCATTATAGACCAAGCTATGAATCCGCCTTTAAAGACCATCTTTGGTTTTGCGGCAAAGAATGCGGTATTATACATAACAATATCAGCATATTTTCCCACCTCAAGTGATCCTAGATAATCAGCGACACCATGTGTAATAGCAGGGTTGATCGTCGTTTTTGAAATGTAACGTTTCGCTCTCAAGTTATCGTTATCTCCCTCTTCGTCTTTTAGCTTTCCTTTCATCTTTTTCATTTTATCTGCAGTTTGCCATGCACGTATCACTACCTCACCAATTCTACCCATAGCCTGACTGTCAGATGAATACATACTAAGTATACCCTCATCATGCATTACATCTTCTGCTGCGATAGTTTCTGCTCTTATTCTTGAATCTGCAAATGCAACATCTTCTGCAACTGCTGGATTGAGATGGTGACAAAACATGAGCATATCAAGATGCTCATCGACTGTATTGACAGTGAATGGTCTTGTGGGATTAGTCGAAGATGGCAAAACGTTTTGCTCTGAAGCAATCGCTATAATATCCGGTGCATGACCACCACCTGCTCCTTCTGTGTGGTAACTGTGAACTACTCTACCATCAATTGCATTAATCGTATCCTCCAAATAGGCACATTCATTAATTGAATCAGTATGGATTGCAACTTGAACATCAGTTAAATCGGCTGCACGAAGTGATGCATCCAAAACTGCTGCAGTGGTACCCCAGTCCTCATGATCTTTTAATCCACAAGCACCTGCTTCAATTTGTTCCATCTGTGTTGCAAGAGAAGGATGAGAATCATTACCTTTTCCTAGGAATCCCCAATTCATGGGAGTATCTTCAATTGATTCGAGCATCCTGCTTATGTTAAATGTACCTGGTGTGCATGTAGTAGCATTAGTACCATCTGCAGGGCCAGTACCTCCGCCTATCATGTTGCAAATACCATTGCTAATACCGTCTATGTATTGTTGAGGGGAAATCATGTGTATGTGTGTATCAAAGTGTCCCGGGGTACATATGGTGTGTTCACCTGCTGTAGCTTCAGTACATGCCGATACTACAAGATTTCTATCTACATCATCCATTACTAATGGATTTCCTGCTTTTCCTATGCCTGCGATTTTACCGTCCTTAATACCAATGTCACCTTTCACAATTCCTATTACAGGATCCAAAACTACGGCATTTGTGATAACAAAGTCCAAAGCTCCAGCAGCATTGGTAACACCTGGTGTTTGAGCTAATCCATCTCGAAGGGTCTTACCACCACCAAAGACACACTCATCACCGTGGGAGATCAAATCTTTCTCAATCTCAATTAATAGATCGGTATCGCCTAAGCGAATTTTGTCTCCTTTAGTTGCTCCAAATAAGTCTGTATATTGTTTTTTAGTTAATTTTAGAACCATTTACATATCCTCTCCTAATTACTACCCATTCCTTTAAAACCTTGGAACTTGGCCTTTTCAAATGCAGATTTTTTTATATTGCCAGATTTCATGCTTCCATTAGTTAATCCATTAAATCCAAAGCAAACCTTTGAACCTCCTAATTCACAAAGTTCAACTTCTTTAGTATCACCTGGCTCAAATCTCACTGAAGTTCCAGCTGGAATATTTAGTCTATAACCAAAGGCTTTTTCTCTTGGAAATTCAAGGACTTTATTTATTTCAAAAAAGTGCGTATGTGACCCTATTTGACATGGCCTATCGCCAGTATGTTTCACAGTAACCTTGATAGTTTTTCTGTTTTCATTACATAGTACGTCACCTTCAGATAAAACATATTCTCCTGGTATCATTGTAAACTAAAACCTCCTCCACTCACTATTAATCTGATTTTCATCATTTTCACCTATTGAACCGGGTCGTGGACCGTAACGAGCTTTGTTCCGTCTGGAAACGTTACTTCAACTTGTACTGTATGTATCATCTCAGGTACTCCTTCCATAACATCTGTTCTTTTTAAAATATTTCTTGCGGATGTCATTAATTCTGCTACCGATTTTCCTTCTCGTGCTCCTTCTACAACAAAATTGGCTATATAAGCGATTGATTCGGGGTAATTAAGTTTTATTCCCTTTTGTTTTCTTCCCTCGGCGATTTGAGCCGCCGTCCATATCATCATCTTTTCAATTTCTCTTGGGGCTAACATCATGTTTAATTCACATATAACAAACGTAGTGAATTATTTTAAAATTCAAAATAATAATCAATATATATGAACAATAACAATTTAGTCTTTTTGATTTAGTCGACATCGACTAAATAATAGTTATTATTTCTTTGAGATTTTAACAGGTAAACACATCTTTAACCAATATAGTGTTTTCTCATAAGCACCATTTTTGCCCGTTGGTAAAATAAATTCATATTCTTCCTCATTTGTATGAATAATCAACACATTTTCCTTTATGGCGGTACCAAGCATATTTGAAACCAAAGTTTTGGCGTCGGGATAGAACACAAATTTTGTAATATTTTTGTAAAGTATAGAAGTTTCATCACTAGGATGTGAATCATCTTTTAAAACAAAGGAATCTTTTTTCTTAATATCTGAATATTCAATTTTTTTTGATAATATATAGTAGAGATATGGTCCAAGTCCAGCAACAAATCCAGGATCAGTGAGTTTGCGAATAAAGTTCTTCCTTAACAAGATAATTCTATTGGGAGTAAATGTAAGAAGGTAATCGATCTTCATGGGTTTTTGTTTAACATATCCAGAGAGTCTCAATACTATGGGTTCGACATTACGGTCTTTCATCAAATCGCAGAACATTTTGATTTTTTGTGTATCAGAAAGAGTCGAATCGGATTTGATTTTATTCAAATCTATCTCAAGCTCAGACAACAAGATATGTTATAACACGTGAAATATTACTTTAATTAAAAAAATTGGGTAGTATTTTATCAAACCAGAAAAAGATCTAGAAGGTAGATAGAATAAAGTCCAGTCCTATCCCTCTGGCCTAGACCATCCTATTCCTGCAGGAATATTGGAAAATCCAAAGATTGCAATTAACCAAACCCATGCAGTAAACACGAATGGTCCAGTGAGTGCAGGTAATCCCCATTGTCCAAAGAACCGCTGAAGTGCCGGCATTACAATTACAGAACATGCAACAGTAGCAAGTACTGCCATAAAAAATGACTGCCATGTTAGGGGTACAAAACTAGTCAAAGCTATCATTACTAGTACCTGGTTGAATCCATGCAAACCTATTCTAGTTTCTTGGGTAGGCAACTTCATTAGTATCGACAGAGCAGCGCCGATTGCTGATCCGATAAGTGCCATAAGGCCAGCAAGGTATAATGGCGAATATTCATTCCATTGTGCTGTATACCCATTTGTAAACCAAGGCCTATCTTGAACGCCAGCAATAAGGGGTGCTAGCTCGAAAGTTAAAGTAAGTCCAACAACCCAAAACACTCCTGTCTTCCAATTCTCAACAAAGGTAACCTGAGACACACCCTTTAACGTAGCAATAATAAATTCTTTGGGTGTCCACTTGAAATTTTCGGGTTTCAATTGGACTGGATTATCGCTTCCCGCTATTTTATCCTCTTTTGCGGATTGAGGAACTTCCGGCCATACATCATGTCCGTAACGCTTGCTTGCATACATCATAGCCCAAGTTGTGAAAATGAAGGAGGATGTAAAGCCTGGAATAGCTACGGAATTAGCTATTCCACCTTTATCATCTGGACTGAATATATCTCCCATAAAGTGTGAAAATGCCATCCAGGCTACAGCTGTAATTATTGCTCCAAATATCGAAATTGTAAGCGTCACACGATTTGCTTTTACAAATGGGCCAGACCAAAATGCCATTCCGGTTAATATAGAGTTGTATCCAAACAAACCAAATGTAACAAGACCATAATCTGCACCGAGTAGTAACGCTGTTGCCGCTCCAATTAAACCCGCGGCGACCATCATTATACCGGCTTTACGCGAAGCCAGTAGCACACCAGCAAGAATAAATATACCAGTTACGGGCGAACTTAACAAAGGAACTTCAGAGATTCCATTAAATAAGATATAAAAGAAATCTAGAAGAGGATCTCCCGACGAATATGTTGGTATTCCCATAGAAGGATTCTGTACAGGTATTGTTTAACAATTTGTATTGAATATCAGTTTATTAATATACAGAGTATATATCTGATAAAATCGGAACTAATTAATTTAGCAATAATACAGGTTTATTTGATTCAGACAGAATTTTTTTCGTTACATGTCCGAGGTCTTCAGAATGTCCTAATCCACGTGTTCCTAAAACTATTATGTCCACGTTAAGATCGTGAGCAGTTTTGATAATTCTATTTGCAGGATCCCCGACTTTGACTATCCTTTCACATCTTTTTGAATTCTTTATAAGAATACTAGATAAAACGAGTCGTCCTTCTTTTTCAACTCTCTTTAATAACTCTGGGTCGTATTCAGCAGCACCAGCATTCTCTTCTGTACCCTCAGGCCATTCAATTATGTGTAACACATAGATCATAGAGTCCAACTGAAAAGTATGACTAGCGTAATCTAATGCTCTTATGGAGGGCATAGAACCATCTACCGCTACGAGAATTCGTTTATAATTTGTATTCGTAGTAGTAGTAGTAGTAGAACTCTCTAAAGCAGAATTTACAGTGGTGTTGAGAGGAGATTGTAACACATTTTTATTATTTCTAAATAGAACCTTAGACCGAATAACAATCACAAGATTGGACAAGACCGTTAATATTTCTCGCTTCGACTCAATAATTGGTTTAATAATAAGAAAACAAGCAGCTGCAAGCGTCCAAACAATACTTAGTAAAATCCAAAATAAGAAAAACTCAAAAGAAAAAATATACCCTGAAAAAAACAAGGGTAATGGCCAAATTACAACTAATAGAAGAGTAAAAATGATCCCATATTTGTATCCAAATAATGTTCTCTTTTTTAAGAGCGTTTCATCGTTATCTTCCTTTATTAATGATCTGATTCTTTCCTCTACAACGACAATTCGCTGTTTTGTAATATTAAAATTAAAGTTATCAGGTTTGATTAAACTTCCCAAAATAACAAAAGCAAAACCAGTTGCAAAAGATGTCAAATTACCTAAAAGAAGCGGAATATCATGACTTGTAGACAAGACAGAAATATTTCCATATAATGAATATGCTGAGAAAAGCCATACTAAAATACCAGCTAATAGACCAAATAATGCAGAAAGAGATGCACAAGTCTTGTTGGTTTTCTTCCAGATTAAAGATAATGAAATTGGTCCGACCGCAGACCCGATTAGAATACCCATTGACAGGTAAATGTATTGCAAGTTCAACCCTATGTGAAACAAGGATAATGAAAGCACACCTATTCCAAATCCTAACGCCAAGACAGAATATTTAGATACTCTCATCAACTGCCTGCCAGAAGCTGAAGGTTTGAAATAAGTTCTATAAACATCGAATGTAAATAATGACGAAAACGCTACAAGTTCCGCAGATCCTGCACAAGTTACTGCGGTAAAAAGCATCGTTAGAATAAGTATCCCGCCAACCTCTCCAAGGAGTGTCGATATAGTTATGGGAGCAACCAAACCATGACTAACTTCTGATGGAGAAAGATCCAAGTGCAATGCAATTCCTGCAAGGCCAAGAGAAGTTGCAAGAGCAAAAGGTATAGCAAACCAGGCTAATCCACCAATAAAAAATCCCTTGACAAGAGACTTGGGACGCGATGCTATTGCTCTCTGCCAAAAGGCTTGGTCAACAAAAACAGTACCAAAGTTTCCAATTATGTTTATTATTCCAAAAATAAGTGCGCCGATTGAGGCCAAGGTAAGAAATGAACCACCAGAGTTGCCCTCCACCGGATTTATTGTGCTTGCTAATTGTAGACCTTCAAACAATCCTGTTATTCCGCCAATTTGGGGATTAAAGAAATAGATGCCTGTAACTAGTATTAATATTACAATAAAAATTAGAGAAGTATTTAGATAGTCTGCAAAAAATGTGGCCTTTAAACCCCCAAAATAAGTGTACATCATGATACTCAAAGGGATTATGAAACAAGCTATAGTAATGTCAATTCCAGTTAATGCATTTAGAGCTACGGCCCCTCCCAGGACTAACATGGCAGTTACAATAGAATTGGCTAATAGTGCAAAAAGCAAAAATACCTTATGACCAAACTTTCCCAGTCTAAGGTATAGAAATTCTGTAAAAGTGTGAGAAGACGGTGCCCTTTTTTTCAACTCTAAGGCAATTACGGCAAAGAGAATGATCTGGATACTGGCCCCTGCCGCATACCAAAATGGCCCACTAATTCCATACTTGTAAGCAACAGTTGAAGATTCTAATAGTGTGGCGGCCCAAATCCAAGCAGAAATAACAGATGACGCCAATAAACCACTTTTAATATTTCTCCCGGCTGTAGAAAACCACTCAAATGTTTTCCTAGTTCCAAGCCATTTGGTATCTACAAAAATGAGCAATAATACGAGTGCTGTCATTATCAAACCTCCTCCAATAAAGATCAGATAACCAATTTCTTGGGAGAGGATGAATGACATTTGTTAGTTAAAGTTAAATTGATTTATTTAAATTGATATTGATTCTCTGGTTGTTAGTTGCTACGAAATTATATTGTAATTACCTCGAAATTGACGCTTTAAACTATAAATAATTTGATCAATAACTTTGTATATCACATCAATGATAGATTCGATCGACGAGTTAATTCTTTCTGCTTTGAGTAAAGACGCCAAGCAGGACTTGAATGAAATTTGGGATTTTTTAAGAAATTACGGTCATAATTTGAGCCTGGAAGAAATAGATTCACGTATTAAAACACTGGAGGATGAAAAAATAATCTCCAGGTACACGATTTCTATCGATACCAAAAAAGTTAGGCACAAAATAATCAGAGTTGTTTTGGTTACCTTTAGACCTTCTCAACATTTGAGAAGCAGGGTAGAAGGGTTAAAGAAATATCTTGAAGACGCTCCTTTTGTATTATTTTCCGGAAGAACTAGGGGAGGATATGATTGGATTACTATCCAGGTGTTTGCTTCTCCAGAGATTGCAGATGAAGAAAGCGATATTTATAGAAATTTATTTGGAGATATCATCCAGACATATGAAGTATATGACTTTTCCCCTCTAAAGGAACCTACTCTCAATGCATTCACCTACACTGAAAAAGAATACAAAAAATTCTTAAATGAATGGATGCCTCCGTTCCTTGGAAGATGATCAAGTAATTAATTGTTTGATTTTTTGAATTAACTATTTATCCTTTCAAGTATTTTGCTGTTTTAGTAATTTTAATATTCTTGAATCGAATTGTATCGTCAATTAATGAGTGAATTTTAAGTCTCATATCCATCAAAAAGCTTACAACATCTGTGCTTTGTGCTGGTTCAAAGTTTAATTGAACTTCCTCAATTATGCTATCGAGTCTAGCAAGTGTTATTTTTAATGCTAGTGTGGTTTTTTTAGTTATCTTGAGAGTTTTAATATTCTTAAGATTAATATTTTCGTTTGCAATTAATTCCAAATCATCTCCTGACAGACCTTCTTTAGAAAATACTGCCTTGACCTCTCTAATCTGTCGTATAGTCAATTCATTTTCTATAATGTGATCGGTAAATTGAGCAATGTTACTGGGAGAAAGAGTAGTTAATTCAAGCGCTTGACTTACGCTTAATTTGTTTAGCATAATTTTTTCCTTAACATCCTGAGGAAGCTTTAGTAATTGTATCCTATGTGAAACATATTCTTCGCTTTTTCCTATTTTCTTGGCCAATTCAGTAACACCTCCCCAGCCCAAATCCTGCACATATTTTCTAAAAGCCTCGGCTTCCTCAAGGGCGCTCATAGATTTTCTCTGGATGTTTTCAGTTAACTGAATTTCAAATGCTTGTTTGTCATTCATTTCCCTAATCTTGCATGGAATATGACGCCACCTAAGAGATTTGCATGCATAGAAACGACGGTGACCGGCAACTATTTCAAAATTATTCTGATAAGGACGTATCAAAATGGGTTGAAGTAATCCATGTTCTTTGATACTTGAAACAAGTGATTCTACTTCTTGATAATCATTGAACTTATCTCTAATAGAAAACTGTGATGGTCGAATCATCTTAATTTCGATGTGTTCCACTATACTAGTATCAAATGCATGCATAAAATTAGATAAGTGACATAGTACTTATACATTTTTGTTTTTATCAACTGAACATAAATATTTAGAGAGTTTTTTTGCGAAATTATATAAATTATGTCCATAATATAAATAATTTTATAAATTTCATTAAAAATGTATAAAGTGCTTAAACTAGTCTCAAGAACACGATAGATATTCTTATCCAATGCATTGGTGGCAATGGCAATCGCAATGGCAATCGCAATGGCAGTGGCATTTGATCATGTATTATCAAGATACTTTTATAACAATGACAGTTGCAAATAGAAAAATAAATGTTTTCTAAAATTTTAGTAGGTATAGATGGATCGGAATATTCAAGAAATGCTGTAAATTATGCTTTAGATCTATCTTCGAAATACAATTCAGATTTATTTCTTCTGGCCATTGTTCCTTCTAAAGTTCATCATGGCGATTCTTCAGGAGTATTTGGCATGGTTGCCCCCTCTTATTTTCAAGAATATAAGAAGGAAGCAGAAAAATGGTTTGAAGAAATAATTTCCCACATAAACAATAACACAACCATTGATACCAAAACTAGAGTAAAATCAGAGGTAATTACTACACCTTTTTCTACTGCAGCCTCAATTCTAAACTACGCAGAAGAAAGAGATGTGGAACTGATAGTTATAGGCACTAGAGGGAACTCTGGCTTAAAGAAAATGTTACTCGGCAGTGTTGCAACAGATGTTGTAACTTATGCCTATTGTCCTGTGTTAGTTATTAAATGATATTTTTATTTCTTTTATCGTTTTATTGAAATTAATATCTAATTATTATTATTTAGTTTGAGAAGGTAACAATAGTAAACTAAATCAATTCATCCAGATGTAGTTTATCTAACAGTGGTTTTAGGGTGTTACCAAGTTCCTTTTCCCCCAACATCATCTCCGAATCAACACCTAATACTATAGACAGGATATTTCTATCCTCCCTAGCAGTATAAACTGAACTTCCAATTATCTTAAATTCTTTATGATTATCTCTAATCCATTGTTTCCAAATTCGGGTCCGTTGAGCATTTTCCTCCAATGAACTGATTACATAATCCAGATGTATTCCTTCATTATTATCAAGTAATTGAAGTTTGATCATAGGAAGCATTAAATTTCCCCCTTTCACTGATTTCTTTTCCTTATTCATTTGCTCTATGATTTTGTCTTCTATTTCATGGTCAGCAAGCGATTTATCATCCTTGTCATTATGATTATCAATATCAATATCGTAATTTGGAAAAAAGTATCCGGTTAAATTTTTATCCCAATCATAAATCTTGTATACACTATCAATATATTCTAATTTCCACAAATTATCATTCTTACTTCTTCTTCCAAACATTATATGATAAAGAGAGAATCATTTGCTATTTTAACCTGACAAAATAAGGAGGCGCGAGGCGAGGTAGGATACAGATATCTTTTGAATTGATCTCGTTCTTGCAACTTCTTATGGAAGCAAGAAGACGAAGGATAAATTAAATTGAAGTGTTACTTATTTTTCTTGTTATTATAAACTAAAAAAAAGATTCTAAATCTTTCTAATTCGTCGAGACCAATTTTTAGGAATACCTCTGTCGACATCGACTAACTAAAGTAATTGTAAAAAAATGACAAAATATTTAATAAAATAAGATGAAGTCTATCTATCGAATAAGAAATTACAAATCATGGGATTCGGCTACATCAAAAGTAAACATCTTTCCGTGTATACTACTGTCACCCTTTAAGGCCGCTAATATTGAGTTTGCTTTATCATCATCTACAATTGTTTCAATACGCGTTCGACGAGCGAATTCCGGAGTATATTTTTCCCCTGTTTTGTATCCTTGGACTATTCTTTCTGTAGCTTCTCTATCAAGCGGCCCTTGTCCCATTATATCAAAGTAGGTAATACCACCTACCTGGTTGTCAATTAGGATTTGTTTAACTGCATTAAAATTACTTTCCTTAACATAAATAATTAGACCTTTCATATCTATGGTTTTGATTCTGATTTATATAAATATAAATAAATTGATTCTTTTAATCTAGATGTAAACTTGTGATTCATCTGATTGCTCAAATAGTGTAATATTATACATCGAATACTGTATTGATTATTTTATATTCTATTTGAAATAGCTTTTCCCCTTTAAGCTATAGGCTTATCGTTAAGTGAATATTTATACCTTAAATATTATAATAATTAAAGATGAATATGATATACAACTTATTAATAGTAATTGGATTAGGAATTGTTATTTTACTAATTAGTAGTGATTCACCAGCACTAGCCCAATCTAATGTAAGTAATCAAACTTTGGGACAATTAAATTCATCTGATACGGTAGGACAAGCAAATTTATCAACGTTTTCTCTTGATACATTATCTAATATGTCCAACATAACTACTCCTGAAGGGGATGTAAATACGTACAGATAATTAGTTATAGATTGAACAAATACATTTTGGGATTATAATTTTGATACATACATTTTATTCCCAATACAAGAAATAATTGAAAGAATATCTAGATATCCTAAATGGGTTATTTGTATTGCCTAGGGTAACCCTCAGAAATAATGTTTCAAATTTTTGAATTTTCGCCATTTATTTTATAGTAGTAAAACTGTAGATACTATTTTAAACTATAGAACTAATCTAATTGGCCTCACCCTCACTACATAATTTTCCCAAAATACAATGAAAAATGGAACTTTTCTCAAATCTGGACTCTTTATTTAAGGAATTAATTCTTGTTTTTTGACAATTTAAAATCCTTCTCACATAGGTTTGATAAAAATTTGATTATAATTTATGCTTAAAATTCAGGAATTTATTTAGAGGCGATTAAAGCAAATAGAGAATAAAATCAACAGGGGGGTTATGAGCTCGATGCTTATGTGAAAAGAGCCGTCTCTATTGTAGATCCATCTAAAAAGTTTACTTGGTACTTTTTGTCTGGTATTGAAGATGCCAATCCACTTGTGTGTATGATCAATTGATTCTAGTTTCTGAATAAATTCTAATAATCTATTGTCTCGTGTTTAGTTATTTCTTCAAGGTCTTTGAAATTTAAAAATCTGTTAAATGGACATGTTCCGATGTATCGGTAATCCATAACAAAAGACAAGAATTTTTGTCTTTGATGAATTACATTCGAATCGTCGATAGGATTATTAAATAAACCATA
>DATELO010000209.1:0-4033 GCA_035276505.1 Candidatus Nitrosocosmicus sp. | reverse complement strand
AACACTAGATGGTCAGAATACGGTAAAGGATCTTATATCCAAATCGAACTTGAGAAAAACGATATCCTTTGTGCAGTGGATATTGCATGGCATAGAGGTGATGTAAGAACAAATGACTTTACTATTTCAACCTCTCAAGATGGCTCACCAGGAAGCTTTACGACTCTTTTGACTGATCGAAGCTCCCAACAAACCAATTCATTCGAGTCCTATGTAATCGAGAATTCTACGCTAAAAGCAAAGTATATCAGAGTTACTGTAGATGGTAACACCGAGAATGATTGGGCTTCTATATCTGAAATCCGTGCATTTTCCAAACCCTCTTCACCTGATCCTAACCCTAACCCTAACCCTAACCCTAACCCTAACCCTAACCCTAACCCTAACCCTAACAACGAAACAGATGTTTTTGGAGTTAAGAAAATTTATCCTGATAAGCCAAATGGAGAAAAATGGTTCATGAACATGAATAACCCGAACTCAGACAGCCGATTTGATCCTAAACTGACTCTAAAGAAAAATGCTGATGGATCGTGGAAGGTAACCTCTGACAAAGTTAGAATGAATGTGTTTACTAGCACTGGATATCATCAAGATGACATTGATACCTATGATCAAAAACAACTTACAACTAAAGGTTATATGCAAGCAGTAAATGACTGGAGGAATCTGGAAATAACGGGAATTATAAAAATAAATTCAGCATCTGATTCGGACTTTGATTTGACCTGGTATGCACATGGTGGTAAACACAACTCTGATGTTCCATGTGAAGGAACTGCATATAAGGGTGGATTATTCAAAGATGGTCGCTCTCGATTTGCAAAAGAGCAATGGCATTCAGGAGGTTACTCATTTACACCAGCACAAAAGAATATTGGATCAATTGAAGATAAATGGGTTGGATACAAAGCAATTATGTACAACACTGTGGTAAATGGAGAACCAGTAGTAAAGCTAGAAAATTGGGTTGACGAAAATAATAATGGCCAATGGAAAAAGATCTTTGGTTATACCGACAGTGGTGGATTCGGTGATGAGGGTGATAGATGTGGAGGAAGTCCAGACCAACTTATTTCATGGGGAGGCCCAATCGTAACTTTCCGCTGGGATGGAAGCTCTAATGTAGATATAAAAGATCTCAGTGTTCGGGAGATAGCCGTCAACTAAACCTCCCTATCTCTCCCACCCCACTGCTTCTCTTCTATATTATTTTTCTATACAATTCTTCCTCATAGATTAATTAACAGAAAAAATATTAGAAAATTGTGTCTTTCATACGTTATAGGCTTGTTAGATTAAGGAGATTTACTTATAACAAGATCTTTATAATTACAAAATTTTTATTATTTTTGTACATTAGGGTAAAGATGTTTTTTGGATTGTACTAAAAAAATCCATCAGGAATCTTAACATTCAATAAATAGTATACATTCTAATTATTCATGGACTACCAAAAAATAATTGATACTATTTTTGAACTAAATAATGATATCCGGTATGCCGGATTGATTGATGAAACCGGCTCTTTAATAGTTGGTGGAATGCGCCACGGAATTGATTCAATTGTTGATCAACCAAGCGAAGAATTGTATCTCACACACACTGCACTTCGAAAATCCATGAGAGAAAGATTTGATGATACTATGGGTAGAGCTCGCTTTGTGTATGTAGAACGTGAAAAGCTATCTCTATTAACATTTTACTTGGATAAAAAAATGTTATTGATCACCTTGGAGCCTAATATGGAATCTCAAAACGTAATTGATTTAGCTGAGGATATATTAGACATCGTAAGTGGAAACAAATCTTAAATTTTTTCTCATAAATTTTTATTCTGAAATTATATTATGCATTACAATCAAATCATCTTTAAATAATTCCAATTCAGAAGGTATTTTCGTTTTAATGGGATCTTTGAGGGAAAGGGGTTTATTTGTGATTTCAGATAGAGTTTCTTTTTTCTTATTCCAAATGTCTGAATTGAATTTGACTATCGACTGCGTTGATAATTCAAAGGACTCATATTCTTTATCTACAATGGGAATTTTTTTCTGACTTGAAATTACTTCTTTATTGCCATAAATTTTCGACCAAAGTTCATAGGTTATGAATGGAGAAATTGGTTCTAATAGGAGCAATATCGTTTTAAAGCATTTGTGAATGGTATACAATGCAGATTTTCTGTCGTCGATAGATTCGGTATTGTATGCCCTGCCTTTGATCATTTCTATATAATGAGCAGCAAATATATTCCATGTAAATTCCCTTAAAACATTTGCAGGTATGAAAAAATTTAACTCTTCATATCCTTCAAGACATTTCTCTATCGTTTTTGATAGCTCTGCGAGTATCCACTTATCAGTCGGATTTAACTCTTGAGGTTTATTACTTTCTTCAATGACTTCAAAATTAGAAATAAATCTTCCAATATTCCACAATTTTGATAAGAACTTTTGGGCGCCTTGTATTTTTGATTCCGAACATCTAAAATCATAACCTAGGTTAGTTTCACTTGCAGACCAAAATCTGAATGCATCTGCGCCGTACTTGTTGATAAGTGGAAGAGGATCAATGACATTTCCCTTACTTTTGCTCATTTTTTCACCTTTTTCATCAACTCCATATCCCATTATCCAGGCACTATCCCACGGGATTTGGTCTGTAAGATATAGGCATCTTAGGATAGTGTAATAAAGCCAAGTTCTTACAATGTCTTTGCCTTGAGGTCTAATACTTGTAGGATAAGCTTTTTTGAAAAATTCTTTATCCTTATCGAATTTTGAGATAAAGAGCGAAGTTATGCTAGAGTCCATCCATGTGTCAAAAATCCTCTTTTCCCCTTCAAACTTGGTATTATTACATTTGTTGCACTTGTCAAATGGCGGATTTTCGTCCCAGGGTCTATAATATCTTCCTGGCTGAGGCAAATTTGGACTATTACATTCAGTACAATACCAAATCGGAATCTCAGTTCCATAAAATCTTCTTCTTGATATTGGCCAATCAATAGCTATCGAGTTTATCCAGTTTACAAGAATTTGTCTATGCATTTCAGGGTAAAATTTGATGACTTTGGATCTTTCTAGTAATTCTGACTTTATATCAACTTGTTTTAGATAATAATCCTCAAGCGAAATTATTTCAATTTGAGTTTTACTTCTTTCACAAAGCGGTGTTCTGTGTGTAATGCTTTCTATCTTCTCTACTAATCCTTGATTTGTCAGATTGTCTATTATCTTGTCTCTTGCTTCTTTTATCTTGAGATTGGCGAACTCTCCTGCAAACTCTGTGGTTCTTCCATTCATATCAATCGATCGGATTTCAGGCAGACCTAACTCCCTAAATAATTGAACATCGTTTAGATCGCCGTAACTACATATCATAACTGCTCCTGATCCAAAATTCTTGTCGGCAGAGTGGTGAGGTATTATTTTTACTTCCCTGTTAAACAATGGAATTTTCAAAAATTTTCCTTGAATCTCCTTATATCGCTCATCTTCTGGATTCACAATTATAGCTTGACACGAAAAGAGTAGCTCCGGTCTAGTAGTTGCAATCACAATCCTATCGTTACTATTGTTTAGATTAAATGTTATGTAAACTAATCTTGTTTCAATATTTGAGTAAATAATTTCTGCATCGGCTATAGTTGTACCACAGTCAATACAATAATTATTTGGTCTATTGCCAAGGTATACAAAACCCTTATTCCACATTTCAATAAATGTGGCCTGTGTAAAAGCCCTAAATTCAGATGAATCAGTTTGATACTTTTGACTGAAGTTTGCACTTAGGCCAAGACTAGCCAAAATTTCCATAAATTCGCCTTCAGTTTCATCCAACGTAAGTTTGCAAAGTCTTAAGAACTCTCTTCTCTCAGTGTTTCTCATCCTTATTTTGTATTTTTTCTCTGTATGAATTTCTACAGGAATTCCATTACGATCTACTCCAATAGGAAAGATCACTTTCAATCCCTTTAAACGTGCAAACCTAGCAATCATGTCAATTTGTGAGTAATGAGCAGCTGCTC
>DATELO010000208.1:0-23177 GCA_035276505.1 Candidatus Nitrosocosmicus sp. | reverse complement strand
TCCATAAATGAATTAAATGACAAATTTTTGTATATCTATTTTAGTACCGGTGATTATTTAGAAGACGTATTAATACGGTTAGATTCTACGTTCTCTTGATGAAAGTATTATACTTTTTTTGATATTTAAAAATGTGACATATTGAATGTGTTAGGTATTTTAAAGTTATATAATTTTTTAAATATAATTAATTAAAATACATTAATCTATTCTATATAGTGTATTAATAATATATAGACAATTAATTAATAATCATATAAATATACTTATATTGATGGTTAATCTGAAAGACTATAGGATACTAGGTGTATCGCTTTTAGCCTTATCGCTATTAGTTCCAGTTTATGTAAATTCCGTAAATGCACAACAAGTAACTATTAATGGAGCAGGAGCAACATTTCCCTTTCCTTTAATAGATACTTGGAGAGTAGAATATCAAAAAGTCAATCCTGATGTGAGTCTTAATTACGCTTCCATTGGTAGCGGTGGTGGTATTAAACAGTTTACAGAAAAAACTGTTGATTTTGGTGCCACAGATGCACCTCTCTCTGAAAGTGAATTTCAAAAAGCAGGAAATGCCGTTCATATTCCAGAAACCATAGGTTCAGTTGTAATCGCTTATAATCTCCCAGAAGTGACTACTCCTCTTAAACTGTCAGGTCCAGTTATAGCTGATATATTTTTGGGAAAAATAACAAAGTGGGATGATCCAAAGATCAAAGAACTTAATCCTGATGTGACTTTGCCAGCTGAAGATATAATTTCAGCTCACCGTTCAGATGGTTCAGGTACTACATTCGTATTTACCGACTATTTATCTAAAGTTAGCCCAGAATGGCATGATGCAGTTGGAGTTGGAAAATCAGTGCAATGGCCATCAGGTTTAGGTGCACCTGGAAATGAAGGTGTAGCAGCATCAATTCAAGGCTCACCTTACTCCATAGGCTATGTTGAATTAGCCTACGCTTTGACCACAGGAATGAAGTTTGCATCAATTCAAAACCAGGATGGAAACTTTATTGAGCCCTCAATCAACTCAACCATGGCAGCAGTAAGCGCCGCAGCACCGTCATTACCTGAGGGTTCGCAGCCATGGAATAACGTAACTTTAACAGACGCACCAGGTGCAAACTCTTATCCAATTTCCAGTTTCAGCTACCTATTGCTCTACAAGGAGTTGAGTACAAACCCGAGCATAAATGAACAAAAGGCAAACGCATTGGTAGAATTTGTTGAATGGGCCGTAACTGATGGGCAACAATTTGCTGAACCATTAGGATATGTTCCATTACCTCAATCGGTTATAGATATTAATGAAAAAACACTGAAATCATTAACCTTCAATGGAAATCCGATTCTCGCCAACTAATTTTTTTTTATTTTTTCTATATAGTTTATGTATTCTATATTAATTATATATGTAAAATATATTATCAAATTGCTTTGATTTATTGATATACTTTGTCTCTGAAAGATTCCAAAGATACTCACGCCGAACTAGTAAAAAAACTTGATCTACGAAATAAAAAATCGATCTTTGGGGACAAGTTTTTTAAAGGTCTGGTTATAGGCGCTTCTCTTTATACTCTATTAATGGTTGCACTTGTATTATTCTCCTTATCGGAGGGTTCGATACCTATTTTCGTAAAGGAAGGGTTTAATTTTGTAATTGGAACAGATTGGAATGCAGTTGAGGGAAGAGAATCCTTTGGTGCCTTGCCTTATATTATAGGAACGCTTGTAAGTTCTGCTATTGCCATGGCTATAGCTGTTCCGATCAGTGTAGGAATAGCAATATTCATTACAGAAATGATCCCAAAAAAACTAGGGACCGTTCTATCCTTTGTTGTTGAATTGTTAGCAGCCGTTCCCAGTATTGTTTACGGTCTGTGGGCGTTATTTGTCTTTAGATTCTGGATAAGGGATTTTGTGGAAGAACCCCTCCATAATTCATTTGGAGATTATATATCTATATTTGCAAAGGCCCCATTTGGCCTGGATGTGTTTACGGCTGGAATTGTACTTGCTATAATGATTATACCTATTATTACTGCTGTTTCAAGAGAAGTTATGAAGGCGATCCCTCATTCACAAAAAGAAGCAGCATATGCGTTGGGTGCAACCAGATGGGAGATGGTGAAGACTGCAATTTTGCCCTCATCAAAAACAGGTTTGATGGGAGCCTCATTTTTAGGATTGGGGAGAGCCATTGGAGAGACAATGTTGGTCACATTAATAATAGGAAACGCAATTGGTTTGGCCGCTATCCCTACATCTTTGTTTTCCCAAAGCCAAACCTTGTCCAGTATTATTGCAAATGAATTTAACGAGGCTGCGAATGATCTTCATCTCTCAGCACTGATTGGTCTAGGTTTAGTTCTGTTTATAATTACAATTTTTATAAACATCGCAGCTATTTTCATCATATCGCGAGTTTCAAAATCTTATTCAAATGTGAGGGAATAATATGAGCAATATTAGTAACAACGATAACAATAAAGAAAAAAGCTACAAGTCAATAATTCGAGAAACTACTGCAAAAAATGCATCAAAAAGAAAAATGAAAAACAATTTGATCACCGTTTTGTTAGCTTGTTTTGTAATAATAGCAATTATTCCACTGAGCTCTATTCTAATAGAGGTGTTTAAGAATGGTATAGGTGCATTTAGTTTTAACTTTTTGTTTCTTCCTCCTGGATCAATAGGCTCTGGAGACGGAGGAATTGGGCCAGCTATTCAGGGGACCTTATTGGTTGTAGGATTTGCCACTTTAATAGGCGCGCCTGTTGGTGTTTTGGCCGGGGTATTTCTATCCGAGTATTCTAATTCAAGCAGGGTGTTTGCCTATTTTTTGAGACTTTTTAATGATGTATTGACCGGGATCCCTTCTATCGTCATAGGAATCGCGGGATACATTACTATAGTACTAACCATGGGCTCTTTTTCCATATTAGCAGGTGCATTTGTTTTGTCTATAATAATGATCCCCATTATTGCTAGAGTTTCTGAAGAAACTTTGAAACTAGTACCAAATACACTCAGAGAGGCTGCTTATGGTTTGGGTCTCCCAAAATGGAAAGTAGTGTGGCATATTGTCATAAAGGGCTCTAAAAGTGGTATTTTGACCGGCATTGTACTTGCCATATCAAGGATTGCAGGTGAAACAGCACCATTAATAATGACAATATTGGGGACAAGTTTATTCTTTAGCGGCTTTAATTCTCCAGTCGATGCCTTGCCTTTGAGAATTTGGAGACTTGCTTCTCAGCCATACCCTTCTGCCCATGAACAAGGATGGGGTGCTGCATTGCTATTGATATTACTTGTATTATCGCTGAGCATTGCCTTGAGAATGTTTGCTCAAAAGAGGAGCCTTACTTTTAAATCGACTACTTGATCTATTTGTTCTATATAATACTATATACTTCCTATAGATAATGATTATTATGAAATTATACGTACAAAGAATTGTCTCGTGGACAATTTGAACAACTCATTGAACCCGTCTGTAAATGAAGAAATTAATTCGTTATCTTCTATCGATTCTAATCCTAAGCACGACTCTACCAATCCTTTTACCGAGTCCAAATCCCAAGAAAAATCAGTTCCGGGATTTAAAATTGAGAATCCAAAACTATCTGTTCAATCGCTAAAAGCTTGGTTTAGCGGCAAATTGGCTTTAAAAGATATCAATCTTGACGTGAAAGAAAAACAAATCACAGCATTAATTGGTCCATCTGGATGTGGTAAAACCACTCTATTAAGATGCATTAACAGAATGCACGATTTGACTCCAAATGCCACTGCTGATGGCAAGATTATTTTAGATGATCTTAATATTTATGATAAACAGTCAGATCCTGTTCTCATAAGAAGACGAATGGGAATGGTCTTTCAAAAACCTAATCCTTTTCCCACTATGAGCATATTTGATAACGTAGCAGCTGGATTGAAGCTAAATGGTATTAAAGATAAGAAATTGATTAAAGAAATTGTCTACGATAGTTTACAGGGTGCTGCTTTATGGAATGAGGTTAAAAATGATTTAGATAAACCCGGAATAAGCTTGTCGGGTGGTCAACAGCAAAGGTTGTGTATAGCAAGGGCACTGGCAATGCAACCCGAAATATTATTAATGGATGAACCTACTTCTGCATTGGATCCAATTGCATCTTCAAAGATTGAAGAATTAATGACTGACTTAAAGAAACACTTGACCGTAATAATTGTAACTCATAATATGCAACAAGCAGCCAGAGTTTCTGATTATACTGCATTTATGTATCTGGGCGAATTAATTGAATTTGGACCTACGGATCAAATATTTAAGTATCCAAAAAAAGAGCTAACTGAAAGATACATTTCTGGAAAGTTCGGCTAGATTTATTTATTTAGTTTTTAATTTATTTTAATTAAAGTGGCGAGATTACTTGACATGGGGCTAACTAAGGTTAGCAGCATTGTTCTTGATATGGCTATTTTAGCTGAAAGTACTGTTACCAAAGCTGTCACATCTTACAATGACGATGATAATTCAGCAAAAAAACAGATATTCGAATCATCTGCAAAACTTCGATTTCTCCAAGATGAAGTATCTGAGTTAACAATTGAACTTATCGCTAGGTTTCAACCTGTGGCAACGGATTTAAGATATATTAAATCGTGTATGGAGCTTGCATATGGTTTTTCAAGGTTTGGCAGGTATGCCTATGATATTATAACGGTACTTGAAATTCTTGGGCCATTGGAACAATGCGATAAATTACCTGTTATGCGAATGTCAAAGATCGTTTTGGAGATGATGTCTATAGGGGTAGCGGCATTACGGACAAGAGATAACTCTAATTTAGGTAAAATATATGAAATGGAAGAAATGGTCGATGTTTTATTTCGAAAAAACCTACGGGAATCATCCCAACTAATACAATCAAATAATTATTCTGATAACAGATGTAATATTTCCACTGCCTTGATATTGAAATATTTAGAACGGATATCCGATCATGCTTGTTACATTGCAGATTCAGTTAATTATATTGAAACTGGAATGGCTAGCCCTAGAAGATAATAAAATTTAACTATGTATGAAGCAAACCACCTAAAGTAGAAGATTGTATGAACAACGATAATACAACTAAGAAATGCATAATCTGTGGATGTACGGGACATGCTTTGTTTGGATGTTTTGCACACTGGACAGGTCATAAGAAAACCAACGGCAAGTGCACGAAGCAGTAGCAATTGCTGGCGCTGTTAGTCTGATTATTATTTTAATTCATAAAGAGCAATAACTAGCTTTAGCAAGATTTTCTCATTAGTAGTTTCTGCCAATGGTATAAAGTATTTCTGGGTTTCCTCTTTCATCCTGCTTATTTTATCTTTTCTCCTGGAATTTTTTAAAGATCGAAGTTCATCGAGGCGTTCCGCTAAAAGGATGTTTTTTATCAAACTATCTGATTGTTTGATTCTACTGAATTGCTTTTCAATTTTTTGTTCTTCATTCTTGTTACTACTTTGTTCTTGATTAGAATATTTATTAAAGAAAGATATTATATCAAGCGTCTTTTCACTAAGTTCACTTTTTATGTATTCCTTTGTCTCTTTGGAAATTTCTTGTTTAATAGAAATGTCGTGAAGTAATGCAGAACAAACAAGATCAGAGTCATCACCACTCATTTCTTCATTCACAATTAAGGCTACTCTCAATGAATGATTTATTTGAGGTTCAACTTTGTCATACTGATATTTTCTTGTCATATTATTATGAACTCTTAAAGCCAAACCAAAAGCTTTAGAAATCTTTTCTACCTCATTCATAGATTTCTCAAATGGTTTTAATAACTTTGGAAATCCCGTTTTAATGAAATTATTCTTATTGTCGCTATCCTTGTACATTCCCAGTGATTTAACCTGTGATTTTTTTGGCTATTCATCCTATAATTTACTTTTCATCTATTATGATATGCTATTTCTATTAATGAAATTTCTAAAGTATAGATATACATTCATAAGTTTATAATATTTTATCACTTTACTGATTATATTTATATGATTTCCAATGATACAAACAAAATTGACGTTGTAAGTGTCTCAATTCAATTAAATGATATTAAAGTGCAATTTAGTGGAGAGCCTGAAAATGTTTTGTTGTCGACTATAAATTTTCTAACAAAACATATCCCAGAACTACGTTTAGCTCAGAAAATCTCGTTAAATTATTCGGTATCCGAACTAATTGATATGTATTCTTCTATAATAAAAATTACTCCCGAGGGACCAAAAATTTTGCCTAATCTAGGAGAAATTCACAATAAAAAATTCTCTGACAAAGAAATAGTAATGCTATTCCTACTTGGCTCTAAGATTTCATTCGAGCTGGGCAAAACTCCTGAAAAATCATCTCCTATTTCAGACATTCAAACAACAACAAATCTAAATCCAAAGTCTATCAGCTCCAGATTGTCTGAATTGGTTAAAGTTGGATATGTAACAAAAAGCGTAAATAAAGAAACCCAAACAGAATCGGTAGTCTACGGGATAACTACCATAGGAATCAAGTGGTTAAATGATATTATGAACAAAAAATTTGCAGTAAGATAAGATAATAGTCATTTTTCAAACAACGGTTTCTTTTGGATGTATCTATAATTTCTTAAAGTTCCTACTCTAGTTAGTATTCCCTCCCTAACCATATCACTTAAGGAGTGTGATACCGCAGTTTTATCATAATTATATCCCATTCTTGCTAATTCTTGGTGGACTTCAATGAGTAATCTCTCGTTTTCAAAAAATTTTTCATAAAAAATCTTTTCCATCAAACTTCTACAGGTATTACCACTTTTTGCAAGTTCCTTTAACGATACTATATTTTTTTTCTGATTATTAATTTGAAGTGCACTATTTGTATCTATTTTCGACTTTATGTTGTCGATTTCAGCTCTAAGTTTTTCAATTTCATTATTTGTATTCGTACCTGAAAGTGAAGCAATATCTATACCGGTAAGTACATTTTCTACTACATTTTTTACTTTATCTTCTACACAAGTAATTTCAACTTCCCATTCTTTATATTTCAACTTAATCTTTGTTTCCAAAGACAATTTTGACACTGCTTCACTCATGTTTGTATTATATAAGCCTCCACTAATTGATAAACGTGTTGTTGCACAACATGCACAACATGAACAACATTTATTAGTATGCTATTGTTGTTGAACAACATGCACAATCAACTAAATCTTCAGGACTTGGAATCAAATTTAGAATCTATGAAAAGATCTCTCATCAATAGTTTTAGCAATTCTTACTTCTGTAAAGATTACAAAAATTTAATTGAAAACAAAAAACTGGTTTTTGTTGATGATGAAGAGGGTATACCTATACAAAATTGGGGAATCCACTCTGAAAAATATTCCAACCTCAAATTAACCCCAATCGCCCCTGCAGAAGCTGAAAAGTTGGTTTTTGGAATAGATTCCAGCTGCATCAAGGTAGCTGAGGTTGAAGATGGTGGTTTATATGCAGTTAAAGGTTCTGTTTGTATATCCTTTAAGAGCAAGCCTACTGCTCATTTAAAAATAGGTCCATTGATGTTTTACCTTAATGAAGAAGTTCTCCAGAGCCTTAAATTTGACCGTAATGTCTTTAAATTAATACTATTTAACGACGACTATGCGAAGAAATTTCTACGTGTCAATATAGAAAGATATATCCAATTTTGGATTTCTAAACTGATTTCTGGATCATTAATTTTAATTGATGGCTCATTAAAATCTTCGATATTTGAAAATAACCTGTATCACATTTCAAAGATCATAGAAAATTCTGTACTTAATGGGAATTCAGTAATAGGTATTAGCAAAAGCTCTAAAATTAAAATTCTAAAATATTTGTCATATCCCCTTATCAGGTCAACTGTTCCAGCATATGTCGATATCAATCTAATTATCCGAAGTCTTATTTCTAAAACATATGGTGAACATATATTAGTAAAATTATCTAGTAATGAATATTCAAATATTTTGCGAGCCGATATAGTATCATATGACAATGACTTAAACTCTACTTTAGGAACGTTACTTCATAACGAACTGATAAATTTTGGCTATCCTAGTTCACTTTCTCTTTCGCACCATGTTTCAGTTTTTTCAAATACAGAATTGGCCAGCATCAAGAGCTTTATTAAATCAAATTATTCGATAAAGGAAATTACACATGAGAATGCCAGGGCCTCTGTGCTTGGAACCGCTTGGAGATGAAAATACTTTCTAAGGCAGGGGACGAAATTCTTTTATTAGCTGTTACTAATGATTTTGCTAATAAAGGCGACTATTTTGTCATAGAAGATTTCAGTAGTGGTAAAAAATTGCTTGTTCAATTTTATGAAGAGGAATATTTCTCTTCATCTTCTCTAGTTGACGAGATTATAAAGGATGAAGTGGTCTCACAGTTTAGTAATGAGAATATTTTCGATCCTTTGGAAATAAATAATCTTTCTCAAATTATAAGGGATGTCAGGATCTTTAAGACAAAAATAAGAGGATCTATAGACAACGAAAATCAGTTATCAACTGATGTAGACTGGGTTCCTTCAAGAGTTAATTCTAAAATTGTCAAGATAGGTATGAGAGAGATGAATTCTCTGTTGAATAAAAGAATGCACTATCCAATAACCATAGGAAAATGTGGATCTGACAATCAAACATTTGAGATATTTGCTGAAGACCTCGATGGTAGGTTAAATATTATCACAGGAAAGAAAGAAACAGGCAAGTCCCACCTGTCCAAAATCCTGATGAAATCCCTCATCCAATATGGAGCATACGTTATTGTTTTTGACCTGAATAATGAGTATAGTGGTCTTTCATACAATCTTGATGGGAAGCCTTCTCCCATAGCTGACAAATTACTTTTGTTAAATCCTGGCTTAGAACTAAGATTCGATTTGACATATTTTGGAAAACCATCAATTTCAAATATGTTAAAAAATGCATTGGATATGCCCTCTGCATCTCTACGGGAATTTTTTAGGATTTGGGATGCATTAGAAAACAAAAAGATTTTAAGTATTCCTGAATTAGGCAAAGCTTTTGGTACTTGGACAATTAATGAATTGGTGAGAGATGCATTATTATCGAGATTTCATATTATTAACTCATCTCACTTGTTCTCTTCGGGTGTTGCCAGAGAGAAATGTTTTAAGTTTGAAGATTTGGTCAAAACAAAACCTAAAGGTGCTGCCATGATAATAAATATGAGTAGGGTTTCTCCGGTAATTAGGCGAATGATCGTTGAATTAGTAATGAATAAGCTAATTGAATTGTTAGAGAAATCACAGATCCCTCCAGTTTTTATCTTTGCGGAAGAAGCTCAGCTTTATATTCGCGACACGTATTGGGAAGATTTGATAACACGAATGCGTCATTTTGGTATATATTCAACATTTATTACGAATCAACCAGATGCCATAAATGATACTATATATAGACAGGTGGATAATATCTTTCTATTTAATTTCACAAATGATGCTGACCTAGAAAAGATCTCTAAAGTTTCCTTACTTGACAGTGCCACTATAAAATCTCTTGTTAAAACTTTATCTCATAGAAATTGTTTGGCAATCGGTAAAGCAGTTTCAAATTTGCCTATGGTAGTTAAAGTTGATCCGGTAGATATGCTGACTTTAGGAGAAACAAAAAGATTCTTTAAATAATGGGATTACCTCTAATTGAAACTATAAATTCTTTTTGAGCAATTTTGTCTATACTATATTCAAGACCGTTTATGTGTTTTATTAACTCCAGATTAGTTGATAAATGATTTGTAATTTTTGATATCTTGTATTTAGACTCGCCTTTAACAAAGCTTAAAGGCAATACTAACATATCCGCTAAAAATTGATCTATACATGCATGAGATTCATAATCTGATATGAATCTTGTTGCTGCATTATACCCAATTGTTTCTGCCTTTATACCTTTTTCACCAATAAAGTCTGCGCCTAAATATATACCTGATTCCGAAGTACTATAAACGAGAATCGAAGATCCGGGACTTACCGAAGTTTCAATTGTAGATGTATGCTTGATAGGTTTTATTCCTTTTTTTTCTAGTGTTGCAATGGCATGTCCAATTTGTCTATCTGGTACATGTCTTGGTAATTTACCTGCAATGCTCATAATGTTTGGTTGAGTATCTTTAAAATTACAAAACTCGATTGTATGAAGTTCTGATGTTTTTTTTATTTGTACATCAACAATACCTTGTCCATCCGGATAAAAACCTCGTCTTATGACATTTATACTAAAAGTGATCCCAATTCTAGATAGTATGCCTCTTAATACGTATCTAATATAATCTATTGTTGGGCTATATTTCACATCCGTTCCTCCTTGAATTCTTAGTGTCAAATTTTTTTGGAAGATGGCAATAATTGGAATTATTGTTTGCAATAATAGTGGTATACTTCCTGCTGTTCCGATATCTATTACTAGATTACTATTTTCTGAACCAATTTCTAGATTTTTATGTGCTTTGTACTTGATCCAACTTGCGCCTACTGTTACATTTTCGATACTTATGTTAAAAAGCCTTGAAAGTAATTGAATTGTCGAAACATGTTGTTGCTTTAGCCCCGGATCTTTTCTATTTGATCGGATATTAATTATTTCTACTGGCTTACCCTTCAAGGTTGAAATAGTTATAGCACTACGAAGTATTTGTCCACCACCCTCACCCATCGATCCGTCGACTGATATCATTTCATCATTTTGTTAAATTGTATAGTTTCTTTATTCTTTCTACACCATTCAATTCTTTGATTAATTTAATTGTGGATAAAGACACAAGCTCTTGCCAGTCTTTGTCTTCTGCTATTCGTTTTCTAACCTCTGTAGCAGACATTCTATCTCTGTTGATCATATCGGGTCTGATAATGTTCTTTCCTCTCTCTTCAAATAACATGTTCGTAAATGGATCATTTGTAAATACTGTACTATATCTAGGTACTAATAAGTCCAAGTTGTAACTCCACAATATATGAGTTCCTATATCTGGAACAGGAATTATGATTATCTTCTCTAGTTTATCCCTTGCCTCAATTTTTAGAGCTTCCCTGATCATCTCAATTCTCTCTCCAGCAGTAAAAGGATTTCTAGATTCAAAACTCTTATCTGAGCTTCCCACGGCCACTATTAGCTCATCTACTTCCCCGGTGCACCATAAAAGCGAGTGTAGATGCCCATAATGCAGAGGTTGGAATCTTCCAATATACAATCCTCTTTTCAATACTTTTCTAATAGTCTCTCTGATTAAAAATTTATCACTGCCAAAAGGGAAGTTGCTTAATTAATAAAGTTATTATATTTTATTTCCTAAAAATGTTCTAGTATTGTCTTGCAGTAGGTTTGGACGGGAAGCGGAATATTTAACAGGATTATATCTGTCAAATAACAATTGGTTAGTTTATTTTTCGAAAGGTAGTAGGGGGCCTGCTGATATTATAGCGAAGCAAGATGATACGTTATTACTTGTCCAAGTTAAATCTAGTACAAAAATACCACGAATTCGTGGACGCGAAATACTACATCTCATCCAAATGGCTAACAAAATTAGTAACAGTTATCCAATACTGTCACTAGTGCATCCTCAATTGAATTGCAATACTAATAATAATACTATTTTTCTTGGAAATTATTCGCTCAATTTCTTCCTATTACCTGAATGGACCAGCATAGATCCAATAACACTAACTCCACTATCGCATTGAATCTCGTTCCTTCATTACCTAGACTATTTAATCATGATCGCAACAATAGCCTTATCTGTCTTTATAGTTCTTCCAAAATTCTTTTATCATTTTTTCATTCATCTTTATAGACGTTATCGCCATTTCCTTCCAAAACTCTATCATGTCTAAAACATAACTCTGCCAAGCAATTTCGAACTGATTAGACGTTATCGCCATTTCCTTCAAACTATCATTTGTATATAAATTGTTTTTTTGTTCAATCTCATGCTTTGTATCCACCTTTACATTATAGTTTGCGATATGATCAGAGATTATTTTTTTGACATCGTTATTGCTTAAATCACTATCTGTACCGCAAATTACTATTTCTGAATTGGTTGGTAAATTAATTAACTTCATCTTATCATATTCAAATGTAACCGACTCCAAATTTCCTAGATCCGTAAATCTCTTTCCTGCATCTAATAAATGAGGTGTCTGGATCATACTCAGCTTTATATCACTTTCGTCAATCTTGTTTTCTGGATCAAAACTAATATCTTGACCATCACTTTTTAAAATCCCAACAAATCTTATTTTAGGTTCACGACTTAAGATTTCCTTTGATACCTGAGTTACACTCATTACTCTTTTTTTTACAGATAGGAGTATATTTACATTCTTTTTTTATTATATTTGTTATAATTATCTATTGATAATCTTACCAATTCATAATAATTCATCAATTTTTCTTGCTAAAGTTACATCATTACTACTAATTCCGTTAATATCGTGAGTTGTCAATTCGATATCAACGCTACTGTAAGTTATTTTAATGTCTGGATGATGATTCATCTTTTCAGCTATCAAGGCGATTTTTGTAATAAAACTAAATGCCTCAACAAAATCTTTGAATTTAAAGGTTTTTTCCAGCTTCTTGTCTCCTTTCTTCCAATTTTCCAGCTTCTTTATTTCATTTTCCAAATCTTCCATGTTCATTTCTCTAACTAAAATTAATTAAACATTATCAATTGCGATTTGTATCCCTTGTTAAATAATTCAAGACAAATTTTTCCCTCTTTATAACCATCACCATCCGTATGTAGATACGTAAGTTCAAAGCCAAATATTTAAGATCTTTCTATGGATTTGCTTTTAATAGGAAACTTCATCGAAATCGTGTTTGCCTGATTATGACCATATTTTATCATGTAATATTCTTCTACATGAATTCTCAAATTTTGCAGATTACTTAAAGTTACAACTAGATTTAATTTACCTGTTTTTCTTTAATTTGTATATTCATGGTAAAGGTTTCAGTTGTCCAAATGAATTCTTCAATGGACAAAGAAGAAAATTTGCAATATTCTTTAGAGCAAATTAAGGAATCGGCCAAAAATTATGCTAAAATAATTTGCTTTCCGGAATTTCAAATGTCTTTTTCTCCCTCGTCTCAAAGTAGTGAAGAGTTATTTTCTCTTTCTGAATCTATAGATGGTAATTTTGTATCACAATTAAAAAAAAGTGCCAGAGAAAATAATATTTTTATTGTTGGTTCTATTTATGAACGAGCAAATTCAAAACCAACCAAAAAAATCCGAAGCGAGAGTAATTTTGACAAAAATTCTTACCGGGTATTTGATACTGTTGTCTTGATAAACAATAAAGGACAATTGGTTTCACAATATAGAAAGTTACATCTGTACGATGCACTTGGTTTTAAGGAATCTAATAAATTACTGGCTGGAAACAAATTATTTTCTCCTGTTGCATCGCCTTTGGGCAAGATTGGAACTTTGATTTGCTATGATTTGCGATTCCCAGAGTTATCAAGAATGCTCGCGCTCAAGGGGTCCGGTTCTCTTATAGCTCCTTCTGGTTGGGTTCAGGGAACTATGAAAGAAGATCATTGGGTGATAATGTGTAAAGCAAGAGCAATAGAAAATGGAGTTTATTTAATAGCTCCAAATCAGATCGGTAATATTTTTTGTGGTAGAAGTTTGATTGTCGACCCATTTGGAATAGTAGTTACAGATATGGGTAATAAGGTGGGATTTGATATTGTTGACTTGGACCTTGACAGAATTGATGTTGTTAGAAAAACCCTCCCTCTACTTAAGAATAGGCGTAAAGATATTTACAAGATCATCTAATTTGATTCTGTTTGATTTGGCTAGTGGGTTTATATAGTTACCTATTATAAGGATACTATATCGTTACTGACTTGTGAATTAATTTTTAAGTGTTATGGTTACAAAAGTAACAGCGTTACTTCAATATTTGTGGTATACAGTATCACCGTCTTAATTTTATCTTATTTCTATTAAATTTGAAATTGATGAAAGATCTATTCAAAAACGCACACATTTTTATTATGCTAAAGCCCTTTCTATATAATATATGGGTGAAAAAGTCTATGTACTCGGTGCTGGAAGTACAAAGTATGGCAAGTTAAATGAGAGTATTATTGAGATTGCTTTGAATGCTTCAAAAGATGCCATTGATTCAGCAGGTATAACTCCAAAAGATGTAAAAGCCGGATATATTTCAAATGTTTTTGGTGTAGCAGATAAACAAGTACATATGGCTCCAGTAATCATGAGTAACCTTGGAATTCCCGAGGTGCCTGGTTTGACTATTGAATCTGCATGCGGCTCTGGATCTGTAATGTTTAGGGAAGCATTTGCAAATGTCTCTGCTGGATTTTATGATTGTGTCTTGGCATTGGGTGTAGAAAAAGTAACTCATACCAGTACGGTCGAGAGTACCACGCTTTTTTCATATTGTTCTGATTTTTTCTATGAAGGTGGAAATGGTGCCTCTTTTCCCGGCCTTTTCGGCTCTATGGCAAGAGCTTATCTTGCTACGTATAAGGCTACTGAAGAAGATCTAGCAAGGGTTGCAGTTAAGAATCATGAAAATGGCTTGTTAAATCCAAAAGCACATGTTAGGAAAAAGATTACTGTGGAGGATGTGTTAAAATCTCCTGTGGTAGCATCACCATTAAAATTATATGATTGTTGTCCCTTTTCAGACGGGGCTTCTGCTGTGATACTATGTAACGAAGAATTTGCAAAAAAAAGTGGGAAGCCATATATTGAGATTGTAGGTTCGGGAAGAGGTGCATCTCCTGCTTCTGTACAATCTAGAAAAGATATAACTACAATTCCTAGTACCGTAGAGGCATCACGACAAGCATACAAAATGGCTAATTTGTCCCCAAAGGATATAGATTTTGTTGAAGTCCATGATTGTTTTACGATAGCCGAATTAATAGACATAGAAGATCTGGGCTTTTTCCCTAAGGGATCTGCTGCTCAGGCAGTTAGAGAAGGACGTACCAGATTAAATAGCGATATTACGGTTAATCCCTCTGGGGGATTGAAGTCGAAGGGTCATCCCATCGGTGCTACAGGCGTTGGCCAGGTGGTGGAGGTATTTGAGCAGTTTACAAATAAAGCTGGAGATCGAACAGTTAAGGATGCAGAGATAGCAATGACTCATAATTTTGGTGCAACGGGGGCTAGTGCAGCAGTTCATATTTTCAAAAAAATTAAGTAATGTGTGTGATACCCTGATTGTCTGAATCAAAGTCTACGAAACAAAGCACTAGAGAACAATTTATCGAATATGCAAAAAAGGGAGAGATACTTCTTAATCAATGTACAAAATGCAAGAATATCATGCTAGAAACCGTATATTACTGCGACAAGTGTTTTTCAAATTCTTTTAGACACGTATCATACAGCGGAAAAGGTAGAGTTGTCACATATACAATTCAATCAGTCGCCCCAGAAGGATTTGAAGATGTTAGTTCCTACGCTTGGGTTATTTTTAAATTAGATGACTGCGACATCAATGTTTCTGGTTTTCTGCCAGGAATATCTGCGCCGTTGGACTTGCCCTTGGGATCGAAAATTCAGGTCATCGATTTTCACCCAAAGCATGGATTAATATTACAAAAATATTAGTGAACATCTACTTTTATTCATCAAGCTAAAATTAATCTTCCTTTTTGTTTAGAGAGTTTAACATTTGTTTTTAACAAACCTTCCGATTATTGATTCGTAGATGGAAAAAAGTGGCCAGTTCTATTATGATGTTAATAGTGCAATCTCAGTGATTAATACACAAATCTCTCAGCTGAGGGTAATTGACAAAAAGTTTTCTAACATTGATGCCAATTTTAGCTCTAAAATTACACAAAATATTAAATCTGGAAATAATGCACGTGCTAATATTATAGCAAATGAACTATCTGCTATGAGACGCCTTCGAAAGAATACCCAAAATGCTAGTTTAGCTCTGGAGGTAGTTGCAATTCGTTTTACTAGCATTAATGAATTTTCTGCAATAATGGATACTATTAATCCAACTGTTGACATGCTACAAGATATACAGAAAGATCTCTCCAAGGCTGTTCCTTCTGCAACTAATGTTCTGTCTGAAATTCATACTTTAACTGATGATGTGTTGACTAATTCGAACATAAATACTGACGAGGGTAAAATAGGCTCCGTTGTAGATAAAGACGCACTAGCTATATTAAATGATGTTCAAAATAGTTTGGAAGATGAGGCTAAAGAGAAATTACCAGAGGTTCCAGAATCTATAATTTCTAAAAGACCTACTATTAATTTAAAGGATGATATACTAAATAGCGGACAGGTCTTACTAGAAAGTTAGGTTATTTTTTTATTTCCCCCTCTATTCTCTTCTTTACTTGGGATAGTTTTATTTATATACTAATAATCAGACTGCTTTGTAGTTGAGGTTTTCATATTTGCCCCCCTCCGAATCTAAACGTGGTATATTAGAATCTACGTCCAAGAGAGTTAGAATGATTTTTTCAGTTATGGCCAGTCCCAACCGAATAGATATTCTACGAATTCTAAATAATAAAGGGCCGCTGACATATTCTGAGCTAAAATCATTAGCCGGATTCAAATCTAAAAAGGAATCAGGTAAATTTGCTTATCACCTACGCAAATTATTAAAACAATCTTTAGTGGGTCTAAATAAATCCGAAAGGCGATATACTATTACAAATCTGGGTAAATTGGTGTTAAATTTAGCTAGGCAAATAGAAGAAAAATCTATTGTCGAGAGCGGAAAGATGTATGTAAGAACCAGTCATCAAACACTTGAAGAATTCAATTCTCACAAGATAATTCAAAGTTTAGTTAGAGAAGCAAACTTATCATTAGAGCAAGCTACTAAAATTACTGAAGAAGTAGAAAATAAAATTTACAAGCTCTCGACTTCTTATTTGACCTCTCGCTTAATAAGAGATTGTGTTAATAACATTTTGGTAGAACATGGCCTAGAAGATCAGATGAACAAGTTGATTCGGGTTGGGATCCCTATATTTGATTTGGATAGAACATTAAACAATAGTAATAACTCGTTGAGAAATGGGATAAATGACTTGATCATCGATATATCAAATAACGTACTTTCTGATTATTTTGTCAATAGCTTTCAAAAAGATATACTAGACATGCATTACAATGGTGAAATTCATCTGGATACCTTAGGTCATTGGGGAATTGGCCCTGATACCATTTTCATTGATATTGAACAAGTAAAAAGTAATCTCAATCTCAAAGGACGTTTCCTATTTTTACCGCGAATATCTGATCAAAATAATCTCAATCTAGTTTTACCTATTATAATATCAATCCTTCAAAGGGAAGTATCCAAGGAAATAGTTATAGAAAATATGGATAAAATTTTTCGAGATTATCAAATGGATAAAATATCTGATTATTTCTCGTTATCGCTAATTTCGTCTTCTATATCTATGCAATATATGAGCCCTCCTTTTGTTACTCTTGTTATATCAGGAAAAGAAGGTAATGAACTGTTGATTCAAATGCTAAAGGGATATTCTTCATACATCCAGCAAGTGGCATTGCCTAACTTTGGCTTATTCATCAACCACGCAAAGTCCCTATCAGATGATGTTTTATCACTAATTGCAAAAATTGTTAAGCTAGGCGGTAAGATTATCTTATCACAAGATGCAATTCTTAGTAGTAGAGGAATTCGTAAATTAAACGACACTTTGTTACCAAACATAGTATTGAATTCTCTAACTATAAATCTCCCCCGATTGGCTTATCAGTCAAATAAAGACGAAACCTATTTTAGAACTAAATTGGCATTGCTAATGAAACCATCAATAAGTACATTATTAATGAAAAAAGAAATATTGTCAAGAAATATACAACATAATATATTGCCTACAATATCCGATGTTCTTGGTTTTCCGGAGGTAGGTTCTACTAGTATAATTGTTAATATAGCAGGATTAAACGAATCCATCTATGATATTCTAGGATATTCTCGAGAAGACGGGTTTGATACAGTTAAAAAAGTAATAAAAACAGCTAATGATGTATTGCTTGGTTTAAGTCAAACCAATACCGAAAAGTTTGGAGTTTCTATGATTAATGATGGTAGTTCCACACGATTTGTTGTTTTAGATTCTGACAAATTTGGTAAACTAACGCATGATTTTCAATCATATTCACAAGGAGTGGTGATTACAAGAGGGTTACTAGAAAATGATAATTCTATTTCTGATAATCTGATGCAACTGGATAGACTTGTATCAGGAGGCCTGTACATCAGACTCGATATAACTGGTACTTCCGAACAAGAGTTGATTAATTTATTAAAAATTGCTATTCCAGCCATTCCTTACTTTGTTTTATTTGAAAAACACTTTATATGCTCAATATGCGGAAGAAGGGATATCAAGAACAATATTTGTTTGTCTTGTGGATCTAGTAATGTCAATGAGATTAATTAATTTATATGCTAAAGTCAGAAATAAATATCAGTTGTTGCTAACTGCTAATTACTTATTCCATAATTATGTGTATTTGTGGCACCCATGACGATCTAATAGGTAACTCATACTTTTAGATATTTACGCAGTAATCTATATGATTGTACTAGATAGTCGAATTCAGATCATGCTTGTTTTGCCACAGCTTTATGAGCATAATTCTTTACTTTTGCACTTCTAAGTTTCTTTGTAATCAGGTTCGAATTAAATAATACAAGCTCCTTCATATGGAATTAATCTCTTATAAATATCTCAACTCCTTCTTTTGTAAAATAAGCTATCGAAATTAATATAAGCGATCTATAGATAATATATAAATGTTATATGGCTGAAACTGATCTTCCTGAGTCAAAAAGCAAAACCATTGTACATATTAAAAAGAGAAACGGTACAATTGTGGATTTTGAGCAATCAAAAATTTCAAATGCAATTTACAAAGCATTGGTTGCAGCTGGTAAACCAGATCATAAATTAGCTGAATTTCTTGCATCAAAGTTAGTTAATAAGATTATCAAGAATGATTACCTAGAATCTATTCATAAAGATCATGTTCTGAGTGTTGAGGATGTTCAAGACATGGTCGAATCTATCTTAATTGAAGAAGGTTTGGCTGAAACTGCAAAGGCCTATATTCTATACCGTCATGAGAGGAGAAAACTAAGGGAAATGAAGATGAAGATCTTAAATAAAAGAGATCTAGACGAAGTTGATAAATCGCTTGATGTTAATTCATTGCGGGTTCTATCATCTAGATATCTGTTAAGAGATAACAGTGGTGAAATAATTGAGGGTCCAAAACAATTATTCGAACGAGTAGCAATTTTGGTTACAATATCTGATATTATCCACGATCCACGTATATTCGATTTTAAAGGTAATCATTTACAGGATCTATCTGAGGCCGAACTTTATTATAAGAAATTGGATGATTTTGATAGCAAATTAAAGATTGGTGATTTTTATTTAAATAAATATCATTTCGAATCGCTTATTAGATCATATATTGATGAAGCAAAGTCCGGAAAAATGAAAGTAGGTTTCAAGGATCTTTTGAGATTGATTGCAGAAGGCCAAATGATTAATCACGGTAGTAAGATTTTAGAATATTATAATTTAATGGTTTTGAACGAATTTCTTCCCAACACTCCAACTCTTATGAATGCAGGTGCTAGATTGGGACAACTATCTGCTTGTTTTGTACTTGATATGCCAGACGATATGTATTCCATAATGAAATCGTCAACTGACGCTGCTATGATATTTAAATCGGGAGGTGGAGTAGGGATAAATTATTCTGATCTTAGACCTGAAGGTGATATTGTTGCATCTACAAGTGGAGTAGCATCAGGGCCAACCTCTTTTATGCAGATAATTGATTCAATCACAGATGTAGTTAAACAGGGAGGAAAACGCCGTGGTGCAAATATGGGTATACTAGAATCTTGGCATCCCGACATAGAAAAGTTCATTACAATGAAAACTAAACCGGGAATGTATGAGAATTTTAATGTAAGTGTTGGAATTTGGTCAGACTTCTGGCAGTCACTGGTAAATAAAGAAGATCATAAATATTCTCTGAAAAATCCTAGAACTAAAGCCACTATGAAAAATATCGACTCCCATCAATTAATGGAGCTGATAGCATTAAGTGCATGGAAAAGTGCTGAACCTGGTGTAATATTTTTTGATAATATCAACAAGTATAATCCTTGTATCGATGCCAAAGGCGGTCCACTTAGAGCAACAAATCCTTGTGGCGAACAGTCTCTTTATCCATGCGAGTCTTGCAATTTAGGATCTATTAACTTATCCAAGTTTGTTAAAAGAAAAGCTGATGGAATGTATGAGTTTGATTGGCCAAAATATGAACAATCTATAAGAACGGCTACAAGATTTCTTGATAATGTCATAGATGTTAATAAATATCCTGTAGAGGAGATTGATATCAATACAAAACTGACTAGGCGAATTGGATTAGGTATCATGGGGATAGCCGATTTATTATTCCTGTTGCGTATTCCATATGATTCCAAGGAAGGATATGAATTTATGAGTAAACTAGCTGAAACCTTGTCGTATTTCAGTATGGACGAGAGTATAGTTATAGCGAAATCACGTGGAGCCTTTCCGTTATTTGAAAAGACTGAATACAAAAATGGTAGTATACCATTATCCGGTTATTATGAAATACCTAAAGATTTACATTGTTATGATTGGGATTCTTTAATAGGAAAAATTAAGAATTATGGAATTAGGAACTCATGGACTACTACTATTGCCCCTACTGGAACCTTGTCAATGATTTCAGACGTATCTAACGGCGTGGAACCAATATTTGCCTTGGTATTTGAAAAACGTGTTACAGTTGGTCGATTCTTTTATACAAATAAGATATTTGAAAATATACTAAAAGAACATGGACTATATACAGATGAAATTTTGCTAAAAATTTCAAACAATTATGGTTCCGTACGTGGAATTAACGAAATACCTGAATGGATACAAAAGCTATTTGTTACGGCCATTGATATTCATTGGACCGATCATATTATGGCTCAAGCCGTATGGCAAAAATGGATTAGTAATGCAATAGCAAAAACAATCAATATGCCTGGAGATGTTACTGTTGAAGATGTAAAATGTGCATATCTACTTGCTCATGAATTCGGGTTGAAGGGAGTTACAATATATAGGGATGGTTCAAGGAATGAACAAGTTTTACATATAACTGGAAATGATCGTGAAAAAAGGTTTCAGGTAACTCCAAGCAAATATTTGTATGATTTCATAAATGCAAATGTGCATGAACCATATGTGGTTGATCAAGTTAAACCAATTTTCAAAGATTACGATGCAAACGATCACCATACTGAAGCGAATGACAAACTCGATATCTCGATAGAAGCTAATACCATCGAGATAAATCCCTCTATAAGTAAAACCAAATCTGAACTATTGGTCAATTCTCTCGCTATTGCAGAAAACGATAAAGCGGCCTGTCCAGTGTGTAAAAATTTCTTAATTATCACAGAAGGATGTAATATGTGCATAGAATGCGGATTTAGTAGTTGCGGTTCGGGGTAAACATATTCTATCTTTCGCTTTAAAGTATATGTATATGTTAACAAGTTTTATTATTTAGTTGTTTATGGCTAAAAATAGATTCTTTAATCGTAATGTAGTTTCTATCCGAGATTTCAATCTGGATGATTTTGCATATCTATTTGATGTTACTGATAAAATTCAAACATTAAAATCCAAAGAACGTGGAGAAATTGCCAAAGGATTAATTCTTGGATATATTTTCTATGAATATAGTACTAGAACCAGACTCAGCTTCGAATCTGCTATGTCCTCTATTGGAGGCCGATCCTTGGGAATTTCCGATGTCGATTCGTCTTCGATCATGAAAGGCGAAAGCTATGCTGATACCATAAAAACTATTTCATTGTACTCCGATGTAATTCTTATACGACATCCATCTGATGGTTCAAGTAGATACGCTTGCGAAATATCTCAAAAACCGGTCATTAATGGAGGAAGTGGTAGTGAAGAACATCCTACCCAAGCTATGTTGGATATTTATACTATATTTAAAGAAAAGAAAAGAATTGATGGTCTGTCCATTGGCATAGTAGGTGACTTGAAATATGGTCGAACTGTATACTCACTAATTTATGCTCTATCTAATTACAATGTAGATATTCACTTGGTTTCACCTGCCGTGTTAAAAGTTCGAAATGAATCAATTTACGATATTTCTCACAAAGTGAATATGCAACATCACGTCGAGCTATCAGATGATTTATTAGAAAAACTAGATATAATTTATGTAACACGTATACAACGAGAACGCTTTCCAGATCTGCAAGAATACAATAAGATTCAAGGATTGTATACTATTGATGAAAATATTTTGAAAAAGTCAAAGCCAGACGTTTCTATTCTTCATCCGTTACCTAGAGTTGATGAAATATCTCCTTCAATTGACAATACCGCGAACGCTTTATATTTTAAGCAAGCTGCTTATGGAAAAGAACTACGAGCAGCCTTATTGTCCTCGTTGTTACACGAAGATCCTTTTTGAGCTATTATGCTTACAATTGCTTCTTTTTAAGTATTGTTTTACTAATTTTTGCCTGTAGATCTTTTCTTTATTTACTAATTTTTGCCTTTAGTCTATCGGAGTTGTTATTTCCTTCAAAAATACTCTTGAATCTAACTTTGAAAATTCATTTAAGTTGATATCTGCACCGTCTCTCATCATGGTTTTCAAATACACTCCAGCTTCATTTAGTTCCCACCAATTTTGACCAAATTTTTCTTCGATTTTTCTCTCTAATTCTGCTGCTCGAACTGCAGCCAGTATATAACTAGGAACATACATTATTGATTCAGGCATAATATGGTGAAGCATCCAATACTGTCCTGGCACTTCTAAGCCTGCATACTTCAACATCATTTCTGAGTAAATTTTGTTCGTATCTTCGATAGATAAATTGTCTGACCAAAATTTCATTTTTGTCAAAGAGTTAACAGAATAAAAAACCACAAAGAACAATTCCATAAATTTATTTAATTCAATTATTTTAT
>DATELO010000207.1:0-2489 GCA_035276505.1 Candidatus Nitrosocosmicus sp. | reverse complement strand
TCCTCCAAATTCTGTTGCATCAGTCTCTTTTGAGGATTTTAACACAATGACCGAAGACGAAAGGGCCAAAGCTGCAGAAAACATGAGTTCATCTCAGAAAAATGAATTGATGATTCAATATGCCAATTTAGACAATGGTAATAAGAATACTAATATCATTGATGAAGATATGAATTACACTGTTAGTCCTTCATCGTCTTTAATGACGACATCTGTTGCTGGACTCAACAATTCTATCATTTCCGGATCATTTATTGGCGTCAATGACGGAATTCACAACGCTGAAGGTATTGCGAAAGTGATACCACTTCAACGTGATGATACCAATATTCTTAGATTAGAAAACCTAAAAGTGACAAACGGACCAGATCTGTATGTTTATTTGTCAACAGATAAAAGTGCATATGATTTCATAAACCTTGGAAAACTAAAGGCTAATAATGGAAATCAAAATTACGCTATCCCGACTGGAACTGACTTGGAAAAATATGATAATGTATTGATATGGTGTAAGGCATTTTCAGTTCTATTTGGTAGTGTCGACCTTAAACCTCAACAACAATAATAGTACTCAAAAAGACTTTTTATTGATATATACCTACATCGTCTAAATTTTTTTTAGTCGAACCCGATAAATTCTTATTCTAAAGGGGAAATGCTGCTTTGATACATATTGCTTTCATAGAAAATTGATCGATATGCATATACTTTGACCTTATCAATAATCTGGAATAGATTTGGATTAGATTTGGAATAATGCTTATAATCAAAGTATTGCAAATCAATTTTGATAATAATATGTCGAATACAATAAAAATATTAGCAAAAAGTTTTGAAACACCAGACGAAGTGAGAACGTTTGAAAAGGGAAAGGTAGAGATTGTTAATTTGGGAAATGTGATCATCGGTAGAGCAACACTCGAACCAGGATGGAGTTGGAGTAAGTGCGTAAAACCACTAGTTAAAACGGATAGTTGTCAAGCTCCGCATACATCAGTCATAATTTCTGGAAAGATGAAAGTCAGAATGGATGATGGAACAGAAATTGAAGGTGGACCAGGAGATACAGCAGCAGTACCACCAGGACATGATGCATGGGTAGTAGGAGATGAGCCATGTATTTCGATTGACTTTACGGGTATGGGAGACTATGCAAAAAAACAAGAGTAGTAGATATTTCTGTGTGTAGGATAACCAAATAACATACGGGTTCTATTTACGTTCCTTATGGACTGGATCTTTTTTAATATTTTATTATAATATGGAATACTTTTCAAAACTAAAATGTATGGAATTGAACTGGGCTTTAATTTCTGGAATCAATTTACACTTTTCTGTATGCAGTAAACAAATCAATTATAAAAAAAAGAAATGGATAAATTCAACCAGTTTTAATTGCTTTTCTAAAATGCTCTAGATTGTTTGCTATTTCTTCTTTAAATGACTCTTCTGTATAGCCGTGAACTTCTATGCCATGTTTCTTTGCATTTTCAATCAGTTCTTCTTCTGTTTCACCATACATTGTATGGGTACATACAGGGTCTCCAGCATCTTTACAATTAAGGCTGAGTGTCATGTTACGTAGATAAGTGTTTTACATTGAAATAAGGATATCTCTTAAATTCTTTTTTTGACAGAAAATATATGCAAAATAGTTTAGAAATTACAATAACTTGCCATCCATATCCAAGTATGCAATCGACCTATGTATTATTTGGCGCTAATCTTCACCGCGGATATCTGTGCTAACAACCAGTTCAACATACAATTCGTGTTTCATTGTTACATTACGATGTCCAAAAGGAGCTGATTATCTTATATTTATAGAATTGATTGATCTCAAACCATAAGAAATTCTATTCTCTTTATTGAGAGTGAAGTAAAAGGCCAGGTTGAATAAGGAAAAACGTAGTTAGATGCATTTATCATCTAGATTCATTTCTTGATCCACCTGAACCTTCAGAATTGGATCTAAACTTGTCAAAATTAGCCGTTTCTTTAAAACCGTCCTTTATTTTAACGGCATTAGAAAGAAAGTTATCTTTAACTAGATCTAACTGATCGAGCATTGATTTTTTTGCATCATCATTTAAGTTTAAAAAATGTGATTCTACCTTTTCTATGTTACCGATCACCTCTTTATTTCCAAATATGCTAGAGTAGTTTTTCATTATCGATGCATTAGTTTCGATCATTTGTCGCTGTTGAAGATATGCATTTTCAATCATATTTTTGAATTGAGCATGATTGAATTCGATCATTTGTCGCTGTTGAAGATATGCATTTTCAATCATATTTTTGAATGGTTCATTTTCGGCCATTGTAGTATGCTTTTGTTCTATAAACTTTTTATATAAATATTGTTATTTTTTTCCAGTTATGTACAATTTAATATAAAATATATGTAAACATGACAAAATAGATACGATAGTAAAGGAATTTTTGATCTACATCTTCTCCCACATGTACATCTGTCAACATTCAAACTT
>DATELO010000206.1:0-7944 GCA_035276505.1 Candidatus Nitrosocosmicus sp. | reverse complement strand
TCCTGGTCCAAGGATCATACAATTACCTGCATAACTCTCATGTTCACATACTTCGACCATGTATCCGCTTGTATTGTTTTCGTCTATTGAAATTATCAGGCTACTTATAGAATCGTGAAACTCGTCGTCTATCATTGGTGTGTTTTGATCTATGATGGTATTATTTCCCGTAAAGTTCTTGTGAATAAATACTTGAGCTGCAAAATGACTGGTTGTATTTGCAACTGCTGTGTTATTTGCAACTGCTGTGTTATTTGCAACTGCTGTGTTATTTGCAACTAGTCGATCCACATTGGAATTTTCAGTATCAAGCGCAGATTGATTATCAATGCTTGCATCTATATTTTGTAATTGAGGCATAGTTAATCCAGTTAGCAAGGTTCCAATCGAGAATAATAAGATAATACAATTCACCGTATTTCGCATATCGAAAAGGATTTGAAATAAGGCAATAAATACTTGTATCAGATTCTATATTTTTAAAATATTAATTCTAGAAGTGGAAATAATATTAGTTTAATATATTATTTTTCTAAAAAATATTGGCGTTCATATTTCACTTGTATTGAAAAGATGTAATAATTTTGGGCTATCAATTACTAACTCATTGAATTTATCTATGGGGATTATTTTAATAGGGTCCATAATGTGATTATTGGTACTTCCACTAATCCTTGAGTTAATTTGGTTCGTTTTTTGTTGTAAAACAAGTAAATGATTTTTGATATCTCTCGTAATATCTGTGTTGCAAATTTTGCTGTTATTGATTGCACTGAGAGATTCTTGGAGCATACTTGTGACATGATCGTCGCCCTTATCCTCGTGAAAGTGAGGATTCCTGGTTTCTATCTGAAATATTTCTACATTATCCTTGTGTACACCTTCTGAGCCTTTTATTATACCTCCAAAATTTTCTAGGATATTAATTAGTTCGTAAGGTTCTACTGAGTATCCACTTGCAAATTCCATATTTTCTGCAAGGGGCATAGAGAGTGCATGTTCTCCCGCATTTCCTGTTGTTATTATATCTGTTTCGTAACCAGTAATGTAAGAAACCAAATCGTTTAGATACTTATTACTATGTTCAGAGACACGTCCCCAACGGGGAAAATAAACTTTGTTATTTGCTATTTTGGGTTTTGATCGCCAACATACCCTTACGTTACTCAAAGGTGATTCTGCCATCGCAAAACCCGAAGCAAATATTTTTACATACTCATTAACCGCTCCAGGAAAGTAGTTATCACTATCAATAAATCCCACATATTTTTTTCCTTGCATTTTAGCTAACAGAATTCCAATAACCATTCCTTCTGCCTTACCACGTCGAACTTGGCTATGTTGGTCCAGAATTGAAGTGTAATTTAGCTTATGAAATATTCTGCTAAGATTAGGATCTCTTTGATGTATGATGGATATTTTTTTATTTGAAAACTGTGAAAATTGTTTGACCATTTCTACTTCCATAGCATACCTATCGACTGGAGTCCTTTGACTATTTGACACGATGATAATGAGACATTCATTGGGAACACCACTCAAGACTCCTTCCAATAGACTCAATTTTTCGTTTTTTACGGGAATCACTATTGCCATATCCGCACATTTTTTTGAAAGCTTTCTGTTATCAAATGCTGTCGTAGAATTGTCGCTTTGTTGTTTTTTGGAATTCACACTATAACCTGAATCTATTTCATATATCTTCTGAAGTGAGTGAATCTTTACTGCACCTATTGTTTCAGTATATTTTGGTGGAAAGTCTAATCTCATCTATCTTAATTCCTATATACATGATAATTTAATAACATGTATATGATTTTCAAAAAAATGATTTATGCATATATTTAACCTTTGCTATTACAATTTCCTGAACTTGATATTTTCTATCACTTTATTTTTGGATCCTTAATCAATATTATTGGAAGTTGATTGGTTTGTAAAGTGGTAACATTGATATGATTTGTTCATTGGTTTTGTAATGTTCATTAGTAACCATAATATTATTAGTAACTTGATTGTAGTAATAGAATTTGTTGAGCTATGTGAGTCTCCCACTAATTTATAGTCTCTTGATGGCGTAACGTGTATTAACGATATAAAAAACTCACAAGCCAACATAATTAAATTGTATTTATTCGTATCATTATCATTGTAATTTGGGATCAATTCAATTGTTTAGGTAGGTATAATAAATTGATAAACCAAATTTTATAACTACCAGCATATCCAGATCCTGATTTCAAACACCTGTTATCATTTTTGAGGATTGTCATTTCTTTTATATTTGTTTTACATGGATTGGATGTATGAATAATAACCATTTTGGCTTCGTCGTTGCTTTCGGTATTATGGGTTTTGGAATGTCATTAATATTAGTAACAGATATTCATACTATTGTATTGGCTCAGGATCTAGGTGTAAATGGAACTTGGATGGTAGGATCGTCTATGCCTAATCCAAGAACTGAGGTTACCGCAGAGTCTTTGAACAACACCTTATATATCATTGGTGGCTTTACTGCGGATGGTAAAATTACGAATTTAGTTGAGAGATATAATTTTTCTAGTAATTCTTGGGACAAGAATATCAAACCGTTGCCAATTCCGTTACATCATGCCTCATCAGCTACAGATGGTGACAAAGTTTACGTTATAGGTGGATATACGGGAGACTGGATTCCAAGCAATAAGATGTTTATTTATGACCCAAATACTAATAACTGGACTACAGGTCCTTTCATGCCTACCGAAAGGGGTTCCCCAGTTTCCGATTTTGTAGATGGTAAATTATATGTCATTGGAGGAGATAGTTATGATAATTCTCTCTCAAATGTAGAAACATATGATCCAGCAACGGGAAATTGGACCATCCTATCTCCCATGCCAACGGCCAGACATCATGCTGCTTCAGCAGTAGTTACTGGAGAAATTTATGTGATCGGGGGAAGAATTACTGGATCTTTAGTAAATGTCGACATAGTAGAAAAATATAATCCTATATTAGATAACTGGACTACGGATCTTAATCCTATGCCATCAAAAAGAAGCGGTATTGGTGCAAGTTCCATAGATGGTTCGATCTATGTCTTAGGTGGGGAACAAAATCAAGGCACATTCAATAATAACGAACGATATGATCCTGAAACTGATACATGGTCTGTGGAGTTGCCAATGCCCACGGCTAGACATGGGTTAGGTATTGCCTCTATTGATGACAAAATTTTTGCAGTTGGTGGAGGTCCACATCCCGGATTAACAGTTACCGGTCAAAATGAGATATATTTCTTGAAAACCGATTAATTTAACGACTATCGATCTCTTTCTTATTTCTAATTCTTCTTCTGGTTGACTTGATTAGTCCTCCTTTTCGATTAATTTCCTCGTACCATAATAAACGTAATTAGCTGTGTTATTTTTTGACATGTTTTATGAAATTAGAATTCCCTCGCAAGGGGACAAGTCTAATCAACTTAATTTGATTCACCCTCATACATAATCGCAAGATATAGTGACTTTTTTCAAGTTGTAATATTTCCATGCTTCTATTTTACCCTGGTAATCAAGATTAAAAATGGACCCTCAAATAATTCAGCGATTGGTCAATCCAAGAAATTTTATGATTATAGTTCGATTATTTAGACCTAGGTGGAGTTTTCTTTATGAAATCATAATCCTATTATTAGTTTATGCTACGATAAAATCCTAAGCTTTATTGGCTCTATAACACTTTGACATCTTCTCTGCATCTACGGCTGATTTCGTATTTATATATACGAAACCTTAATTAAATTAAAATATTTCTTATTATTATTAGACCACCTAATGATTAGCAGACATAAACCTTTGATAGCTTTTTTTGCGATATCTTTGATTTTGATTTCCTCTATAACCTCTACTTCTATTCAATTTTCCTTTGGTGCATATGCAAAAGCACCCTTGTCACCTACAGGTCCAACAGTAAATGATGATACTCTTACTGTCGAAAAAATAGTTGATGATTTAGAATTTCCTACCAGCATGGCATTTCTTGGCCCTAATGATATACTTGTAACTGAAAAAACCACGGGCCAAGTAAAGCGAATCACAAACGGGTTCTTATCACCACAACCTGTGCTTGATGTACCTGTAGCAAGTGCTATTGAGAGAGGGTTATTAGGTATTGCAATATCAAAACAACCCGACGGAAAAACTTACGTTTTCCTTTCATATACTGAATCAGGTGATGGTGTCGACGGTAGTGATATAGAAAGATTTGTTGATCCATTGGGTAACAGGCTATATCGATATGAGTTTGTAGACGGTAGATTGGTTAATCCTGTGTTATTATTAGATTTAACTGCCATTCCTCCAAATGATAGGGGAGAACACAATGGAGGCAAAATCCGTATCGGTCCAGATAACAATGTCTACTACATAGTAGGAGAAGTAGGGGGACACAGAACACAGGCTCAGAATATTCTTTTGGGTCCCGCACCAAATGGTTTGGGCGGAGTATTAAGGATTACCCAGGATGGAGGTATTGTCGATCCTGAAAATCCCATTTTTGGTGAAGGCCTACCGCTGAATATTTACTATGCAATGGGTATACGCAACAGCTTTGGAATGGATTTTGATCCTTTGACTGGAAATCTTTGGGATACAGAAAATGGACCAACAGGAGGAGATGAAATTAATCTAGTTTTCCCAGGCTTTAACAGTGGTTGGTTCCAAATTCAGGGATTTGCAGATGATGATATATTAGGACATGGAACTACTGAAAGTGATCTAGTGTCTTTTGGAAGTAGCCAGTATGCAGATCCAAAGTTTGTGTGGGAAACTCCCGTTGGTTTGACTGCTCTAAAATTTCTGAACTCACACAGATTAGGTGACGAATATGCAAACAACATGTTTGTGGGGGATATCAACAATGGTTTATTGTATAGATTTACACTCAATGAAGACCGAGATGCAATCTTCATAAACGACACTTATGTGGGTGATGTCGAAGCACTACGAGATAATCAAATTGAAGATGCAAAGGAGAATCAACCCCTAATTTTCGCACAAGGGTTTGGCGGCATTACCGATCTTCAAGTTGGCCCTGATGGCTATCTGTATGTATTAAGTTATACCGGCTCTCTATTTCGAATATTACCTATAACTGATAGTGTCAAACCTCTGCCTCCAGTTACCGTGTCTGCCGAACAAGAATCATTACGTAACCAGTCGGTCTCTGCAGTAATACTAGGAATAAATGGTGACGAATCTTATTCACCTGAACCATTGGAAATAGAGGTGGGTCAGGCGATAACTTGGTACAATGGAGATACTATCTCTCATACAGTAACATCAGGACGAGATGGTGATCTTGATGAAGGTAGCTTATTTGATTCTGATGCCATAATTCCAAATCAATTTTATACACTTACCTTTGTCGTGCCTGGAGAATTTCCATATTATTGTATATACCACCCGACTATGGTAGGAGAAGTGATCGTTAACGAAGACTCCTCCCTATCTGAAGACTCCTCAAGTGATGAAAGTGACTCCTCAAGTGATGAAGATGATGAAAGCTAGAACAAGTTGACTATAAAGGTGTCAGTAATCGGTCATGGTCCAGGGGATTACTTGCCATCTTCTTTAAATACACTTCCTGTGGAAATCATATCTTAATGAACGTAAATCAAGCTATATCCAAATCATGTCATCCATAATTTGTCGCTTAATTGTTAATGGTATAATTCGCTATACTATTTGATTTTAGATAAAAAAATGTATTGGCAGTGCTTTCATATTCAATTTCTTTAATTGTAATAATAACAAAACCATTACAAAGTGTTATAATGGCAATATTATATTAAAATGCAGGAAAAAAAGACGTGTTTATCTTGATGTCCTAACGACTGTATCTATTTTTGTATCCCTGAAATCGATTGATTCTCAAAGTGGTTATCTATCTTTTCAGGATCAAAGTACACGTCAACAGATTCATTATACAGTGCTATAATAGTTGTTAAATTAGTAACAGGGCCATCTCTCATGGTAATTGTTGATGTACCGTTTAGATTTATAGTCTCTCCATCAACTATAGGTGCCCCGGTAAGATTGAAATTACTTATTTCGTGTTCGTGTCCAGCACTACCATTAGGTTTCGACATTTCAATTACAGCATTAAAACTAGGATTTGAGCTATTCAAAGCAATGATTGACCAGTTTCCTGAATTTATCCAGCTCGCATTACCAGTAGAATCAGTTTGTGTATGATTAAATATCCCTGTTTTGGAGTCTGTTTGTTGTGCTTGAATAACAGAATAAATGTTTGTAGATAATGCTATCGCGGCTAGGAACAGTGTGGTACACCCGAATATAAGAGTAATCTTTTTAAAAGATCCTTTTTTGTTTATAAAACTCTGGGAAAAATTCATCCCTACATATTAGTACATACTAATATAAATTGATTGTTATGATAAAATGAGATAAAAATATTTTGATGTTAGTTGCAGCATATCTACTATCCAGTAGTAGTCTGTAAATTTCTATTGTTGTAATTGAATATGGTTTAATAACTATTACCTCCTTCGGTATAATGTATCCTCGACTGATTTATGGTATTTAATTATTAGCACAATAGGATGGTTATCACTATTTTTCTTAGCATGTTATGTTACTGTGATACAATATATACAATTTCTCCAAATGGTTTGTAAATGTCCCATGCATAAATGACTCTAATGCTTCAGGTTATGGGATGTAAGATTAAATACTATACTTTTTATCACTTAATGATTTTTATACCAAACCCTCATAGTATATGAATGGCACAACTGAACTATGCTCAAGGATTGACCGTCAATTATTTTGATAGTTCTTTTTCATTTACGAATATTCAGATTCCTGATTTCTTTAAAAAACTTCTATGCTCTTTGGAAGGGCGAATTTGAGTATACGGTTCAGCAAAATGAGTAACAAAACTAAGAAGGACGACAACGAGCAATTGTTATCCAGCTCCAAACCAACTGATTATGCTGTTTCTGTAAAGGGACTAAGGAAATCATTTAAAAATGTGACAGTTTTAGATGGGATTGATTTTGATATCCATAAGGGTACCGTTTTGGCCCTTTTGGGACCAAATGGCGCAGGGAAAACCACTACCGTTCATATTCTTAGCACATTATTGCTACCAGACAGCGGTATCGTTAAAATCAACAATTTTGATGTTGTGAAACAGGTAAATAAGGTAAGAAGTTTAATCGGGTTGACTGGACAATATGCTGCGCTCGATGAATATCTAACAGCTAGAGAAAATCTACAAATGATTGGAAGACTTTACCGATTGAGCCACAAGGATATTGCTCGCAGAACCGATGATTTACTCGGGTTGTTTGATTTGGTACATGCTTCTAACAGGGCCGTCAAGACATATTCAGGGGGAATGCGTCGTCGACTGGACTTGGCTGTTAGCTTGATTGCTTCTCCTCCAATTCTTTTTCTGGATGAGCCTACTACAGGTCTTGATCCGCAAAGCCGGCTGATAATGTGGGATATAATTAAAAATCTTGTGTCTGGTGGAACAACAGTGCTTCTTACGACTCAGGATATGGATGAAGCTGATCATTTGGCAAATAAGATTATAGTAATGAATGGAGGAAAGATTATTGCACAAGGAACTTCAGAAGAACTAAAATTACTAGTAGGATCTGAAAGATTGGAAATAACAGTTGTAAAAGAAGAGGATTTTGAACGTGCTACCATAGTGATTCAAGAGGAAAATCTGCGTACTGAGAAAGCATCAAAAAAACTCAGTTTTGCAACTAAGGGTGGAGTACATCAATTAAAACAGGTTCTTAGTCAATTAGATGAAGCTAATATTGAGGTCGAAAATATTTCCTTTCATAGTCCAACTCTCGATGATGTTTTTCTAACTTTAACTGGTCATATGACAACCACAGAGGATGGTAACGGTAAT
>DATELO010000205.1:0-3576 GCA_035276505.1 Candidatus Nitrosocosmicus sp. | reverse complement strand
GCAAAAAGGAATTTTGAGGTTCCCTCAAGATATGAGGAAGGACAAAAAAGATGTAGCACTTGTGAAATTTTTATAAACTGGAATGATAATGTTTACTGTCCATGTTGTAATTATAAACTGAGGACAAGGTCATTTCGAGGCTGGAAAATGAGGAATAAGCATAGGGAAGAAACTATAAAGCGGTATTAAATCGCCTTTGCGGTTCTATTCTTGTAAGCATTATAAAAAAGCATAGTTTGTAATATTCCTTGCGGATTTGGTGTATTAGTAGCCAAATGAAATTTTTTGGTCTAAAGGATAAACCTGCATATCTGGTTTGTAGGCCTAAAAATGTCTTATATAGTGCTCATAATTAATAGTTTGATGAACAAGATGTATACATCTTTTCGTCCCTCCAAATTACGTGTAATTGGGTTGGTAATTCTGGTTGGTAATTTAACGTTTCTTATAAATAGTTCTCATGGCTCACTTTTTTCCTCTTCTGCAGTATTTGGACAGGACAAATTCAGCACTAGCGATAATACTGATTTAATCACTCAAGGAAAGTATCTCAATAATATTGGAAACTATACGGAAGCCCTAAAATACTTTAACAAGGTTTTATCTATAGAGCCTGATAATATAGAAGCACTACATGGTAAAGGTTTGACCATTGATAATTTTGGTAACCATACAGAGGCGATTGGTATCTACAATAAAATCCTGAATATCGATCCTGATAACATGGATGCACTCTCTAGCAAAGGTGTAATTTTGTATAATACGGGTAACCATACGGAGGCCATGAGGAATTTCGAAAAAGTATTGACACTAAATTATAGTAATAGTAACCGTTCCTTGTTTGATAAAGGTGCGTCTTACTATGGACTAGGAAATTATCCATACGCGATAGATCAATTTGAAAAAGCTCTTGAAGTTGATCCCAACAATACTCTGACATTGAATAATTTGGGTTTTGCTTTAGATATTTCTGGTAACCATACAGAGGCTATAAAATACTTTGACCGCGCTATTTTGATTAATCCTAATAATGCTAACGCTTTCTATGGGAAGGCTTTAGCCACAGATCATTTGGGTAATCGAACTAGCGCAATCATACTCTTGGATAAGGCCCTTTCCATAAATCATAACAATACCTTTGCATTAACTGGCAAGGCCGACTATCTTTACAAACTACGAAACTTTACAGGTGCCCTGGTGTATGCTGACAAGGCACTTAATATCGACCCTGCTAATACCAATGCTTTAATTGTAAAAGGATTTTCACTGGGTATTTCTGGCAACCATACAGAGGCTATAAAATACTTTGACCGCGCTCTAGAGAACGATCCAATAAATAAGGATGTGTTGTATGGCAAAAGAGTAATCCTAAATGAATTGGGTAATCATACGGAGTATTGAAAAATATTGAATCAATCTCTTAATAAATTTAATTGGATGGATATTTTTGAGGAGACGAATTCAATAAATATTTAGAAAAAAAAGCATATTGCATGTTTAGAATATTAATTAACTTGCACTAATAACTGCAATTACTATTTAATGACGCAACGGCCATATTTCACTTCGCTCTTATAATGGATACAATATAGTATCTCCTAAATATAAGATGCTAATAGAAATGTTATGAAATCCATATCAATCGCCATATCATTTTAGCAACGTTAATCATGACGTATAGTGCATCCTTAAGTTCCTCATTTGTACAAACCTTTACATTCCGATATTGATGCAGCTTTTCTTAGCGATGTCGACAATAAACTTTATCTGCTGAGAAGAGATCAGTTATGTTCGACTTAGTTTCATTGTTGGAGAAAGTGCAACCATGTATGTCAGACATCCACAACCGATTGCTAATTGGGCTGGATTGCCGGGTTGAACTTTCTCAATAACTGGCAAACTGCGAGCTGGTAAGATTTACTAATTTATGAGCGAGTTCTTGAATTTCTCCTTGTAGATACTAGTCTATCAGAATAGCCATGATATTCGCCCTCAAGACTTTTAAAGCCACCCAGTGTAGAGCAAATCCCTCACTGAAGATTTTCCCATCATCCTGATAAACTTTCTTTCCTATACAGTAGAATCCCCTGCATTGTTCTTTACCTTTTTGCTTTTTGTACAAATCTCTGACAATACATCGTTCCTATGTCTACCATTCTATTCAATTGTCCGAAATACAGAAATTAAGATGATTCAAATGATACTAAGATTTATTGTAATAGTTTGATTTGTTCATATACAACCAAAACATAAGAAATCCCCCTAATCCCATCAACATCATTCCCATATATATTATGGCCATCACATAGATAGTCCACATGAACCAATGCATAGTAAAGATAAATCCAAGCACAATTAGAAATAATGATAAGCAGTAAAGTGCAATTGTTGTCAACTGATTCTTAAACGTGTGTGTTTTCTTCATTTTGTGATTTTACCAGGCAGTTTCATATTGTCATCAAACTTTATCAGCATAACATTGGAGATAGACCATATGAGAGTATATTAATAAGTCAAGTCATTTCAAGCATTGCTAATTAAATGGAAGATGACAAGACGTTGGTAGTGCGAAGAGGCCCAGCATCTATTAGGAGATAGCTATTTAATATTTCATTTGACGAAATACTTTAATTACCAAAAAAGATGTTGAATGAAAATGAAGACAAAACAAAACCATGTGAACAAAGTGTTTGCATACGGTCTATTTATTGCAGGATTGACGGTTTTAACATTTGCTATTAGTCAAATAGTAATTTTAGAAAATGTCAATATAGTATTAGCTCAACAACAAGTAAATCAAACTTCAATTGCCCATAATGCAAAGGGACACGAATCTCATCAAGTCATTATATTTCAAAATTCAAGCGACGGCTTGACATATTCAGGAACTGTCACATTTAATCTATCTAAGCCTGCAGATGTCATATCATTTGAAGAGGTAACAGAGAATCCTGCTAATGCAACCAAAAAGATTTGGGAAGTTGGAGATAAAAAATTTGTACCAAATACGCTATTAAAAAATGTAACAAATGGATCTGTTAACTTTAATGGAAGCGGTGTATTGGCACACAGTACTCTTAGTGATGTATATACTGGTTCCTTTACGGTGAATGATACAACCACTAGCAATCCATAATTTTTTTTTATAACATAAAACGAATACAGATTATTCACCTCATTTATAGAGAGGGAGCGGCAACACCTAGATTCAAAATTCCATCTTTTAAAATGGTGTCAATAGATACTATGAGTCGAATAACGTTTGTGAATGTTTAGAGCGGACCTGCAAGCAAATAAGATAACAGAGAATAAAAACTAATTTCACTAATATGAGGACGATAAATTGGACGGTGATTTATAGTTGTTACCAATTAGGTGTTAATTTGGTCGGCTACTGACCATGTAGTTTTTACAAACGTTTTGGCCTCCGGTCACTTTACTACTTCTCGAAAGAGGATTCTAGATAAATATGCGAAAGATTAGCATAAAAGACAATTAATAAATTTAATACTTTTGTTGAATCAATCATTTGACTGAATAGGGTTTTAAAGCTACTCTAGATGAAGTTTATTTTAA
>DATELO010000204.1:0-3161 GCA_035276505.1 Candidatus Nitrosocosmicus sp. | reverse complement strand
AGGAAGAAAAAGAGTTTCCTATCAATTTATCGAATCATCTCATAATCTTTGCCTAGAAAAGGGTGAATTAATACTAGCACAAATTCACGCCTGTGATAGATTATTAAAATATGGAAAGGACAATGAAGAAATATCCACATTAACAGATGAAATAACAAAATTAAGATTGGCTTTGGATCTGTTACGCTACTAACTAAAATGGTTCATTCAAAAAATTCTTTTGTCTACAAAGAAAGATTAACTATAGTGAAATCCGATCATCGATACATTGTCTTTTTAAACGTATAATATTAGAAAGAACAACTTTAGCTCCCAAAAAGTTGACTTCGGGTCTTGCATCTCTAATTCCACATTCGCAAAACTTGCAAGACCCGACTCTTCTAACAGTCCAATATTTCTCTAATCTCTAATATGGATTCATCCTCCGAATCTATTAAATTACAAACGAGTTGATCATTGTCACGGTCATTGTCTGTCAAAATATCTCTTATCTCATTGGCCGATTCCATCAAGTTCTTAGTAGGCACATTCGCGCCTCGCTGCAGCGAGGCGCTTCCTCCCATTGCTAACGAGAACTTATTTGATATTAGTTCTGTTTTATTATTTCTTGCTTGTTATCCTACCTCATTGTTCAATAAAGCATCTTTGCTTTCTGTTCTACCACTCTATTCCATTCTCCTGCTTATTTGCTTGAACCTCTATTACGGATAGTCTTACTGTTTTACAACCAAAAGTAATCTCACTAATATAAAGCAAAATCAATTTAGCAATTCGCATAAGATTAGAAATAATACTTATTACAAATTAATACACTATCTTTATTTGATTTAGCTAATCGTGATGTTTTTATCCTTTTACACATATCTCTCATCGTAAATGGATGTGTATACCTTAAATCAGATTAAGGAATCACGCCAGTATTATCCAATAACAACGGAAGTCATTCATGGATGGGACCAGATAGCAGAGCTCAGCCTAAACGCAGTGGAAATATGTGAAAGGGGTTTTGATAGTGTATGGGATGCTCAGTTTACTACTTTTCTTCTCAATAACTTTAAAGAAGGATTCTCTATCGGACGAAAAAGAATGAAAACAAGAGGAATCAAGTCAAGATTTGTAATAGAGTTTACACAAGATAATATTGATGCATTCGACCTTTATGATTTAGGTGAAATTCGACATCTAGATGGAATTAGAGGAAATTTTGGAATAATGGATTCCAGGTGTTATATGATGTATATATTACTTACAGATAATCAACCTCCTGCTCAAGGAGTATTTAGTAATTTCAAACCTCTGGTAGAAAAACAACAAAAGCTCTTTGAACAACTATGGAGTATGGGAATATCGCTTCCGTCTAGAATTAAAGAGATAGAACATCAAAGTGACAATTTTGTTATCACAAATCCTGATGAGATAGAAAACGAAATCATTTATCTGACGGAACAAAGTAGAAAGGAGTTACTTGTATTTTCGTCCGTCCGAGTCTTGAATCAAATACTTGCAAAAGGTAACATCACATTCCTTACAACGTTGACTCATTTGCTAAAGAAAGATGTACGTATCAAATTCTTGGTAGATTATCTTGATGAACGATGGGTAAAGGCCATAGATTTAGTGAATAAATCTATCAAAAATAATCATATTCAGTTAGCGTTTGTTAAGGGACTAGCAGGCAAATTTGAAGAAACAGTAATCATAAGCGATAACAAATACATGTTTCAAATCAAACCTACTAAAAATAGAGGGCGGCTAGAAGGTACATACTCAGAAGAGAAACATCGAATATTTGTTCAAGAGATTATGTTTGAAAAGTATTGGAATGAAGTCGATAGTCTTTCCAATGCCCCATACAATAAGTAGGTAAATCCTATATCTTTGTGCATCTTTGATAATTGTCTAGATTTGTTATTCGTTATAGGATGTGTTTTCGGTTGATTTTTGTATATACTCCGGAATTAATTTTCCATTATTGTCTATAATTATATCATGGTTATGAAATAATTTAGAAATATATGCATTAATTGGAAATTGGCTTAATAATGATCCTGGATGTGGACACAAATAGGAACCTTCTAAAGGATTTTGGTTACACCATTCTTCGACTAAGATACACGGGTCCAGATGTTTATTCTTAAGTAACAACATTGCACAATCTCCAGTTATCCGGAGATAGTTGTTGACTCTATTCTTATCTTGCTCAGCGGCACTTAGAAGATCATTCTTTAGTTTATCAAAAGATTCCAAATTCCCAGCCATTGCATCCACATAATAAGGTGCCAAGTCTACAAGCTTCAAATTTCCTTTATCCAGATTTTCTTGATAATTTATAATTTTTGATGAGAAAATATCCAAGTAACCTCTGTTTGTTAGACTGACAGACGCATGAACACACATTTGACCTCTCTTCAATCCTTCATTTATATAAGTCGAAATAGCATTATCCAAGTCATACTGGTTTTCATAAATTAAGATTATATGTGAACCGGTAGGAGGATCAAGCAATACATTCTCATTGTTCTTTTGATATCGTGTATCTGAAGGGTTTCCTTTTTCGACTATTCCCCTGGCCTAGATGAGCTGTCAATATCATAATAGACGTGCAGATTAGAAGAAAGCAAAAAACTCATCAATATTTAATGGTAATTGCTAGAATAATTTTGCTTTAATCTGTTTCATTATTCTTTAAGTACTTTCCATATTACTAACCAAACATAAACCGTTTTACCATTTTCTGCTAAATCAATTTTTGACCATTTCCTTCAATACCAATCATCTCCTTTTATCATTATTTAAAACTGTGCCGTTATGGGACCAAATGGAGCCAATGTCGTAGTGAACTTCCATTACTGTAGAGGTTCTCGTCAAGGTTAGGCTCATTTCCTAGCATTTCTTTGATTAACATATACAACACTGGTCTTATCTTCTTTGTCATTGATTGATATTAAGAAGGTAACAATATTGACCAAATTACACTTATATTCTATTATGTGTGTAAATATGACAGAAAGATTTCTTCACAACGTTTCTGGTTTAAATAACGCAATGATTGAAACAGGTGGTAAAATGATTTTATCTATCCCCTTTTAAGATTGTTAATATTTCGTTTACTTTCTCTTCTAGATCTGACAAGCGATTATTAATTTTCTGTATCTGACCAA
>DATELO010000203.1:0-5853 GCA_035276505.1 Candidatus Nitrosocosmicus sp. | reverse complement strand
GTATACGATACAGGACGAGACCTTTTGGGATTGGGCGTTATTTCACTTTCAAATATGAGCTCTGAAACCGCTGTTGCAAAAGCAATGTGGGCTTTGAGCAATAATTCTGGGAATGATGATTTCATCAAGATCATGAAATCCGATTATGCTGAAGAAATTTCAGATATTTTACCATTGATTTCTTCTATACAAGAGAGAGGAGAGAAAGGGAAGGAGAAGGAGGAGTAGAATAGGTAAGATGAGTCTAAACCTTGATAAGCTAAATGTTAAAGTTGGATTTGAAATACATCAGCAACTAAATACATCGACTAAATTATTTTGTGCCTGTAATAGTAAGGGGTCAGATGACGAATATGATTTCGACTTTATTCGTGTCTTAAGACCCACTAAAAGTGAATTGGGTGATTTTGATAGAGCCGCCATATTCGAGCACTCCAAAATGAGCTCCATCAAATATTTTTCTAAAATTGGATACAGTTGCTTGGTGGAAGCTGACGAAGAACCCCCTCATAATGTAAACAAAATTGCACTTGAAACAGCCTTGCTATTTTCTCTCGCCTTAAAATCTAATATTGTTGATGAAATTCATATCATGAGAAAATTAGTCATCGACGGATCGAACGTTAGTGGCTTTCAAAGGACAATGTTGGTATCTACTGGTGGTTATTTAGAAGTAGAAAATTTTCAAAAAGTGGGTGTACAGGGTATTTGCTTGGAAGAAGATGCAGCAAAATTAATTTCAACAACAAATCCAAAATTTAAGGAATACGGGTTAGATCGACTTGGAATCCCGCTTGTAGAGATTGCCCTTGAGCCAATTTCTGGCACTCCTGAAGAAATTGTAAATGTGGCGCTCACCCTGGGTCGACTACTTCGAAGTAGTAAAAGAGTAACAAGGGGGATCGGAAGTATAAGACAAGACGTAAATATTTCAGTTAATGGCGGTCAAGTTGTAGAGGTCAAGGGAGTACAACAACTATCTCAACTTGTTAAGGTATTAGACTATGAAATAAAAAGGCAGTTTGGCATGATTAAGATCGCAGAGGAATTTAGTAATAGAAATATTGAAGATTCATTCATTGGAGATAAGATTATAGATATTACGTCTCTTTTCATGAATTCGTCATCGAATGTCATAAAAAAGATCCTGAAAACCTCTGATCCAGTTATCAAGTGTATTCGCTTAAGAAAATTAAGAGGACTTGTCGGTTATGAACCTGTTAAGGACATTAGAATTGGGAAGGAGTTGGGAGAATTTGTTAGATTTTTTGGTTTGGGTGGTCTGTTTCATTCAGATGAATTACCTAATTATGGAATCACAGCTTACGAGATCGAAAAAATTGAGAAATCTCTTGATATCACTATAGATAATGACGATGCATTTATCATTATTGGAGGTAACAGAAACAAGATAGATAATTTGATTGATCCATTGATTAAACGGATAATTCAGTTTAAACTTGGTGTAATTGCCGAGACTCGTTCAGTTACTTTAGACGGGACTACAATTTTTTCACGCCCCAGACCTGGTTCATCTCGTATGTATCCTGAAACCGATATTATGCCGATCCCAATCGAGCCAGAGTTATTCGATAGATTAAAGGACAAAATACCTTTACCATGGAATGAATTGATTACACGAATTATGAAAAAATATAAATTAAATAAGAAATTATCTGAACAAATATTTGATTCTGACTATTATGATTTGTTTGAAACCATAGTCCGAGCTAATACCTCTTCCTCCCACCCCTCCTCCCCCAACACTCTTACTCCTACATTTGTTGCGTCAAAACTTACTGAGGATATTGTAAGTCTTGCAAGAAATAATCTTGATAAGAGCCTCCTGACCGACGAAATGATTTTGGAGATTTTTGATAGACTTGAAAAGCAGCTTATTGCAAAAGAGTCAGTAATCTTAATTTTTGAAAAACTAATGAAAGGAGAAAGTGTATCGGTGCAGGAAGCAATAAATTCTCTCAATTTGATCAAAATGGATGATACGGAACTTCATTCACTTTTGGATAAACTATTTAATGATAATATCAATATCATAAAAGAAAAAGGTTCTAATTCTATGGGAGTACTCATGGGCAAAAGTATGGCAATTTTAAGAGGTAAAGTAGATGGTAGTAAGATTAATGATTATTTAAAAACAAAATTAGAAACTTTTCTGGAAGATGGACCGCCCAAGTAATATGACTCGCCTACCAAAATCAATTAAAAGCCATTACATCGATTCATTTGAGACAAACTTGGGAAACTTGAGAACTTTTTTGCATCATCGCAAAATTCAGAGGTACGAATCTGAGGAAGTATGTTTATTGATTTCCAGGATTTATAATCAAAAAGTGGATTACATTTTGGCAAGTTGTGAAGATGACTGGAGCAAATTAGAGCCTTTCTCTTCTCCATTGATCATTTTTGTACAAAGTATAGGAGAACTACTTAACCAAGATCATCCCAATATTTCATCAGAATGCAGACTTATTTTGAATTCATATACAAAAACGTTAGAATCTTGGATGATATGGTAATTAATATTATTATTAACTTTATTAAAAAAATATTTAGTGTGCGTGAGGCGGAGGTGCACTTCCCTTTGATAATTCTTCGTTAAATGTTCCCGATGCTTTTTCATGGAATTCTAGTGCAGCTTGATCTACCTTTATTGCCTGAGGTGGACATACCGATACACATGCCATGCACCAGATACAATCGTGTTCTCTAATTGGATCTGCTTTATCAGTGTAATCTTTTCTTTCTTCCTTCTCAGAAGAACCAGTTCCTTCCCATTCTTGATTTATAGCTTCTTTAGCTGGTACGTCGTGCTCAGTTCTGTACCATTGGAATACTTGTACAGGACATGCTTCAATACATGCGCCATCGGCTACACACGAGTCCCAGTCAACTGCTACCATGGTACCACTTATCCCTAATGGCCCCACTTCTTCTCCCTTTGCTTCAAATGCTTCTTTAACTTCTGAATTTTCTGCAGCTTCTTTTAGTGAACCTGGACCCCATAAAAAGTGATAATGTTCACCGTCTGACATTTTTATCTTTCCAATTACCTGATTATTTGTTGGAAAATCTGGATCGATTGGCATATTTTTTCGCAGAGGTATTTGATCTTTAATATTATATAAATCATGTGTAGAGTTTCTTCAGAATTATATTTCTATATATATACATACAGTTGTTATCACATGTCTTTTGCCATTGAATTTTGTCTGTTGTTCGGCTATAAAGTGAAGTATATTTTTATGTCATCAGGTATTTACCAGTTGAATATATTGATAAGCTGACGTTTTGTCATCAAATGCATAATGTACTTTTTGAAAGTTCTTTCTAAATTCTATTACATTTGTCAGAACCTTCGAGATATCTTGTTTATCGATAACAACTTTTTTAATAAATGTCGCTATTTCTTGCATTTCATTTTCCTTCATGCCTAGTCGAGTTACCTCTGGGACTCCAATTCGTACTCCACTAGGATGAAAATAATTTCTACCCTCTTTAATATCACCAGGAAGCAATTGTCTATTTAAGATGATATTACATCTTTCTAGGTCTTTTTCAATATTTCCACCATCTCCATAATTTGAGACGTCCACAGCTAGTTGATGTGATTCAGTGTATCCTCTCTTTTCTCCTAAAACCTTAAATCCATGATTGGCAAGGGAATAGGCAAGCATTTTAGCGTTTTTGATCACTTGTTTTGCATACTCTTCACCAAATTCTAGAGATTCCGCTAATGCAACAGCCTTACCCGCGACATGATGCAAGTGATGACTACTTGTATTTCCTGGAAAAATCGCTTTTTTAATCGGATCCGCATACTTTTCCGCAGAGACTATTATTCCTCCTTGAGGGCCCCATAGTGTTTTATGCGAACTCATTGTCATAGAATCTACGCCTTCTCGTAAAGGATCCTGAAACTGTCCACCTGCGATCAAACCTGCAACGTGTGCACCATCATAATTTATGTAAATATTTTTATCATGTAGAAATTCTGATAATTCTTGAACAGGATGTGGAAACAAAAAGAGACTTCCACCAAACATGGCTATTTTTGGTGGCCTCCCGTCATTAATCAAATTACTTATTTTTTTCTTAGTTTCTTCTACATCTATAGTCATATTTTCTTTGGAAAATGGAAAGTGTTCTATTACCAAACCATGTACTAACCCTGCAGTCCCAGAATGTTCCTTTTTACCATGTGAAATATGTCCTCCTGTAGGAATTGAAGAGGCTACCATGGTATCTCCAGGATTTGAAAAAGCTGAATAAATTGCTAAATTTGCCACAACACCTGATGTAGCCCTGCAGTCTGCAAATTCAGCTTTAAAAACAGACCTTGCCAAATCATTGCAAATATTTTCAACTTTGTCTATGTATGTGCATCCAGCATAGACTCTCTCTCCGGGCCAGCCTTCTGCATATCTATTTCCAAAATCTGAGGCGACTGCTTCTCGGACGGCAGGACTAGGAATATTTTCACTAGCTATAAGTGGGATTGAATTATTAAACCAGTCATGGTGTTCTTTAATTAACTTTAAAATATCATTCTGTATTTCTTTTCCATTCAACACCCTTTTTTGGAATAATTACTTATATAAAATATCGTAATCTTGATAAATAGTAATATTTTAGGTATAATTTTTTAGGTAATTATAACAATAATTTTATACTACATGTATTTTATCTACTCATGCAGAAGGTTAATCAGATGGAAGGATATTGTGTAAAATGCAAAGCAAAAAGAGAAATGAAAGATGAAAAACAGGTAACAATGAAAAACGGGAGACCTGCCACCCAGGGTATATGTAGCGTATGTAATACGAAAATGTTCAAAATAGGAGGAACTAAAAAATAACAAAAAATAAAGAACATTTTGACAATTCCGATCGATTAAAGTCGATATTTTTATCATCTTTATTATTTTAAACGTATCTGAAGATCTGCAAACTACAATCGAGTCCATTTTAATTTATATCGATAGTAAAATAGGGCAATTACAGTCACCGTATAGTCATTAAAATTTTTATATTTGATAACTCATATTTTTTGTACAGTAATGATGACAACCTTCTAGCTCTGAACTGTTATTATTGTTATATATTAATCAGTAATTCTTTATAGAATTCATGAAGGACTTGTCCAAAACAGGTTTTGATAGGCCGGATTGGGATACATATTTTATGATACAAGCTTATTTAGCCAAACTCAGAGCAAATTGCCTTACAAGGAAAATCGGGGCAGTTATAGTTAAGAATAATAGGCAAATATCAACCGGTTATAATGGTACTCCTTCGGGCTTCCCTAATTGCTATGAAGGCGGGTGTAAAAGATGCGCCGATAGGGTAAAAGGCTCAATTAAATCGGGAGAAGGTCTTGAGCGGTGTATATGTGTACATGCGGAGGCTAATGCAATAATGCAATGTGTTATGTTTGGAAACGCTGGGAGCACTAAAAATGCCACCTTGTACTCTACTCTTTCACCATGTATAGAGTGTAGCAAAATGGCAATTACAGTAGGAATCGACCGAGTTGTTATTTTGACTCGCTATGCCGAAGACGGGACTGACATACTAAAACAGGCCGGGGTAAAGATCTTGGAAATGGATCCGTCTAAATTAGAATCTTGGATTGAAAAACTATTCGAATAATTGTAAAATGATGCTTATAAATGAGAGAATAATTTGCAATGACTAATAAAAATAAAAAATTAAGGAACTGATCTGCTGTAGAGTTTTCCTTCTAATGCTAGTTTGTACATTTCTGCTACGTATGGGTTTCTTGCAGGAGTTTCCGCACCCAGCTCCACCAAACGTGCATATACTCTAACTACAT
>DATELO010000202.1:0-3514 GCA_035276505.1 Candidatus Nitrosocosmicus sp. | reverse complement strand
ACTCAACTTATAGTTAGAACCATCAGCATCAACTAACCATGCTTCAAATACTTTATCTGGTTTTGGTATTGCTGTCATATTTATAGACAAATCTGAAGTCCTGTTTTGTACATCAATGGAAACTGTTCCTATTTTTTCTGTACCAAATCCAGGTCCTGGATCTAACGCCTTGTTAATATCCATTACCAAAGGTTCGGCATTTATTGAGTTAAAACTAACAGTCACTGAAAGAATGGCCGCAATTACTATCCCAAACATAGAGAACTTAAATTTTGACATTGAAACAATAGTATTACAAAGTATAAATATTTGATATAATACATCAGGATTTTAAGTTTACATTCATTATGACATTAGGTTTAGACTGTTTTTCTGAATTTAATGCCTTTTTGTTCATAGTATTTGATTGTATAGGTTATGCCAGAATAAACTATCCTAAGACTAACTTTTAGACACGAAGAAAAACAAAGACTTTGATAATTATCGATTTATGTTAAAGAAGTAATTAAAAATGGTTTGTTAGTTCGGCGGTATGTGAAATAAATTTGACCCTATGTGAAACTCAGGAATGCGATATTAAGTATCATTATCTTCGGTTGCTAGCTGAAGCGAATCGCGTGAATGAATTAGACAATTACATGAACAAAATTCTAGCCCCCGTCATCATATCTTCAGAAAGTTATAGAGAAGTAAAATCTAGAGGTATAATTAATAGCCATGGTTATATTGAGAATTCAAAATAAGAAAATATGAACGATAAAGGTAAAGCAAATGTTGTTCGTAAGAGCGCATTAAAACTCGCACTGCTATTCACATTTGTAGGTATGATGATGATTTTGATCCCTATGTTAACCGAAATAGCAGAGGCACGCACCCAAGGTAAGGCCGTGTTAGGTCCCCTCATTACAATATCCAATCTCAAATATCAACTAGACCAAGGGAAATGGTCTGTTATTCCACATATAATAGGATCAACAGAATCCCCCATTATCATCTGGGAGACTAAAGGAACCGGATTTTTTGGTGGTCCAGAAAGAGGCAGTGTTGAAGTAGATATCAAATTTAGGAACAATTTGGCACATGCAAAGTTTAGTTGGTATAATCCTGACAGTGGCCAAAATACATGTAACGTACAAATATCTGGCTCTCACGCAGCATACTTTGGAGGAATTTGTACCATTCCTCCACATGGTACCTTTGTAGATGCTTTTTACTTGATCACTCCCGACTACTAACACTCTTCAACGAGACTGTTGAATACACTAGTCCTTCATTTTACCAATTTATTGGCCCGATGAAAAGGACCTATACGAACTTTTTTGAAATCAGCATATTACTAGAGATATCTATTGTGGACCAAATGATTTCATAGTTAATCCACTAATTTATTTAATCAACAGAACAGGATAGCAGTGGTGTCCTAATGCTAGTTATGGCAAGATATCCAAGATATGTGAATAGGCAAATATACTAAAGGAGACAAACCGACTCTTTTCTTGTCTAAAGTACAAATTTAGTATGCAGGTTTATTTAATGATATAATATATTGTTACTATAATTAGTATCTGATTAGGTAGAAATCGTGTGAATTTTCACATGGATTTGATGGCTAGTTGAATAAGCATAGAACCGGTCAAATCCTTTACGTTGTCAAATTAAAAAATATCACCGAAAATATTGAATCCGACGCAAAGAAGACTGAAAATTATTGATATACCTGACTAGAATGCTATTTATTTAGATATAGATATCGTCTTATTAGAATTTTCTCATATCTATATTCAAATATCTTGCATGTCAATATACTTTGATGAGTCTATCTAACCTCATCAAAGATTTTTATAGCAAGAATAGAATCGTAATTCATTACAACAAGAATTTATTAACTTCTGCAATTATAACTGCAATAGCAGACATAGCAATAGTAACTCTATCTGCTTCTCTCTTTTATCAAAACTCGCTTTTAATATCTTCTGTATCTTTAATTGTAGATTTTATGGTCTTTAATTCGATTTTCATTGTCCTACTTTATAAGGACAATATAATAAAAAAGGAAAGATTAAGGCAGGATTCTTTGAAATTCCTAACCACACTAGGAATATCAGAAATAACTTATCTAATAACGAAATTTACAACTACTTATGTGTTCTTTCAATTCAGTCAGATTGATTCATCCCAAATTTCCATAGTGACTACCTTTATAGGATGGATTTTGTACATAATAATATCAAATGTTCTTGTAAAAAGAACAAAGATACTCAGTTAATTAATATATTTCCATGAGTTTGTTGATCTAATCCTTAACATCTTCTTTATTTAGAGTTATTGTTTTCCGGGCGCCGAATATAACAATATTTTTCCAAACGATTTATAATTTTTAATTCCCTCAATTAGATAAGGTATATATTGTTATGTTATATAAGATTTCAAAAAAGTCCAAGTAAAACTAATCAATCAATAAAATAAAATAGAATTTCTTATTTATTCCTTAAAACATAAGACTTGGTATTGAGAATAAAAGTGAATTTACGATTCAAAACTATGTTACTAGAATATCTATTTAACTTATATTCTTTCATTTGAAATATGACACAATTAGCAAACATAGTAGAACTAGTGGGTTCCTCGGATAAGAGTTGGGAGGATGCTGCTCAGGTAGCCTTGACTGAAGCTACTAAAACAATTCGCGGTATAACTGGAATTGAGTTAACCGAAATGACTGCCAGAGTAGATCCAAATACTGGAAAAATAGCTGAGTATCATTCTACGGTAAAGATTTCTTTCGGGGTAGAGCGTTCCTAATCATTTACACATGAGGAACATTCAATTTCATTTTTTGCTGTCTCAATATAAGAACCTTTACATATAATAATGAAATCGTCTATGATTTGATTATTAGATATAATAAATCATTTCCAATAGTGATAGTCGCGAATCGATAGCCTCTAAGTATTTCTTTCTCACTATAGATTTATTTCATTCAGGTAGTTTTATTCCAGTAGGCATAATAATATGGACCATGTTTGCCTGATTTACATTTACATCTACATTTACCTTTTTTGTGTTTACCATATCGAATATACTCCATTATTTAACTATTCATGATTATTTTATCTAATTGTTAGTAAAGGGGGCATACACTAATAACTAATAGCCATTTTATATTGTTAATTTAGAGCATAAATGTATGAATAGACCATACGTAGTTCAATGATGAGATGACATCTCTATTGTTAAATAGTGCGAAGCGTCTCCTATACCAGAATCCATGACAACAGTGTTAGCTATAATGTCGAAAGACGGAATTATATTAGCAAGTGACACCCAAGGCACATCATCAAAAATTAAAACCACATTAAAAAAAATTTACAAAATTAATAATCAGGTAGGCATAGGTGCTTCTGGCGATAGTTCTCAAATCGAACTATTTGTTGATGAACTTAGACAAAACTTTCAAAATGAAATTGAATTAGAATCAGAATTTAGGACACAAATGTATAGTTTTATGGTAAAT
>DATELO010000201.1:0-3574 GCA_035276505.1 Candidatus Nitrosocosmicus sp. | reverse complement strand
CATAATATAAATATTCGTTAAAATAACACTGTTATATTTATAAAAATTATACATTTTATAAATATAAATTAGACAAATTCGAACAGATCGACAAAATCTTAATAGGATTTAGAAAAAAGGTACAATATAATTAAATTTTTTTAAAAAAAATTATGTTATTGTTATTGTTCCTTGCATAAAGGGATGAACCGTACAATGATATGGATGTTCTCCTGCACCAATCTTTTCTGCCGGAACACTGGCTTTAGCAGCTGGCATTATTATGCTTGTATCAAAGAGTTTCCCGGTTTCGGGGTCTTGAGGTCCAGATCCACTTGTAGCGGTATGTGGAACAGTATCTTCATTGACCCATGTAACCAAAGCATCACTTGACGCAGTAGCAGGATCAGGTCCATATGAGGGATTACCCTGTGTGGCAGAGCCCGCTAAAATTTGCACTTCGACTTTATTGGCAAATGCAGATTCATCTATAGCTTCCTCTGCTGCTGACCCTCCCCCAGCAGCAGCATCTGTAGCACTTGCTGCAGGTGCAGGTGGGAGATCCTGTCTGTAAATAGAATCAACTATGTCTGGTTTTGGAGCAGCTGCTCCAAATGCAAAATAAGTGATAATCCCGGTTAAAGCGGCTAATCCCATAAGCGCGTAAAATGCTGTTTTGTCAGTTTTATCAGCCATATTGACAACAATTTGTATTGGATCGCCCCTATTAATGTCTTTTATGCTAGATCAATCGAACCTGGTACATTATTTCAAAATGATATGACTTTTATTTCTGATATTTTTATTGCTACCGAGAGAATGCTTAAAGGGAGGGAAAGAATCACGTGCAGTATATGTAACGAAAAGATTGGTGATTTTAAGTATGAATCAATGCAACAATGGAATATCTCGGGATTCTTATGCAGCAAGTGCTATTCAAAGAAAATATCAGAACATTATATTAGACAACAACAACAACAGAATACGGATGAAAAAGTGACTAAAAATTAGCCATCAAAAGAAATAGCAATTATACAAGTTGATGTATCTCAACAGCTTTTTTGGACTCTAATATGGACCTTGCATTCTCAAAGGGTAAAATTGCTACATCGTCCTTTTTGAAAGGGCCATATTTATTCATGTTAACCCCAACAAATTGATCCATGGAATCCAAAAACCTAACCATAATAAAATTCTCATTTATTGAGGAAACAATTTTTTCTAAAGTTTTTGGTTTACCGTCTAACAACATCTTTAGAATAATATCAATTCGTTTTTCTCTTTCCCTGTTACCAAAAAAAACATATTTTTCTTCATCAGTAAGATTTGAATATTCAAAATTCTCTGGCGATGATGATGATTTTGAACTATTGAAAATTTTTTTGCATCTTAAAATGAAAAGTAATGATGTTAATTTAGTAATCATAGTTATTAATTCGGAATTGATCTGTTTGGAAATTGCCACCGTTGTTGCATTATCAGCATTATTATTATGACCCTGAGTGGCAGTATCATCATCTTCTTCTTCTTCTTCGATGGAGAAAGATTCTAAATCATCTTTTTCATTTTGTTCATTTAACAAATAAATTAGATTTGCAATATTTTGATAAAGATCCTGTGGAATTGGTTGAAGTCCATTGGTGAGCTGAATTTCTCTCTTTAAAACATTATGAATGTCCTCTATTTTTATCAGATTTTGTATCTTATTGTGATCCATCAGCCTTTACAATAATGTATACATGATAAGCTTAATTAGAGGTTTTTATTTTACTAGATTGAATATTTCATTTGCCTTATAAAGTCATAGATGGAAAAATAGAAACTTTAAATTTTACTGCGGAACAAATCATGATGCGACTAAAGGACGAGGAAATAAAATTCATAGATTTACAATTTACAGGTTTGACCGGTAGATTCCATCACACAACAATGGCCGCAAATATGTTCAAGAAAGATGATTTTGAATATGGATTGCCAAAGTTAGACGGTTCTTCAATCAGAGGTTTTACTGAGATTCATGAATCTGATTTGATAATTAGACCTGATCCTTCTACATATGCCATCATTCCATGGATTGAGGAATACAAGACAGCTAGACTGATATGTGATATTTTGGCTGGTGGTGAAAAAAGACTGCAATTCAAAAAAGATCCTCGTGGTATTGCAAGAAAAGCTGAAAATTATGTAAAGGAACAAGGATATCACAACTCATTTTGGGGACCTGAGGTTGAATTCTTTGTCTTTGATAAACTAGAAGTAAATACTCTTACACCTTACAGGTCACAAAGTTATAACATAAGCTCCAAGGAAGCTCCTTGGTCTACTGAAGGTGTGGGTTATGCACTAAGATTAAAGGAAGGTTATCTTCCTAGCGCTCCCGGTGATACTTTAATGCAATATCGAAATCAATGTGTTGATGTTTTGAGTAACAATTTTGGAATTATTTGTGACGCTCACCATCATGAGGTAGCAACAGCCGGACAATGTGAGATTGATATCAGGTTTGATACTTTAGTAAACGCGGCTGATTCCGTTCAGAGCTATAAATATATCGTGAAAAATATTGCAAAAAAACAGGGAAAAATTGCAACTATGATGCCAAAGCCAATAGCTCTTGATAATGGTTCAGGTATGCATGTAAATGTTAGTTTATGGGATGAAGAAAAAAATCTATTTTATGATAGCACTGATTCCTATGCTGAAATGTCACAATTGGCCAGGTATTTTGCAGCAGGAATTCTAAACCATGCTCCTGCTTTAGCAGCAATTGTAGCTCCCACAACTAATTCCTATAGAAGGCTAGTGCCTGGATACGAAGCGCCGGTATATATCGCATGGAGTACAGGCAACAGATCTGCAATAATCAGAAATCCGGCACATTATAAGGGTGAACGATTTGCACATATGAAAAGAATAGAATTCAGGGCCCCTGATCCATCATGCAATCCATATCTAGCATTTTCAGCTGTAATATCTGCCGGATTAGACGGGATAAAGAAAAAAACTGCTATACCTGATCCAATAGATGAAGATATCTTTAAGATGTCACCTCAACGTAGACGTGAATTGGGAATCAGACAGTTGCCACCATCGCTTAGAGAGGCATACGAGGAGCTAAATATCGATAGGGAATTTCTAAAGCCTGTATTTGATGATGAAATTATTGATTCTATAATATTACAAGAAGCAAAAGATCATCAAGAAGTAACGATAAGACCCCATCCTCATGAATTCTCACTTTATGCAGACGTTTGATGCGTGTATGACCCAGATACAGGAAATGAGTATATTGAAGAAGCAAAACAAAGATTAATAACACTGGGTTAACACAGTTCTAAATAATTTTTTGGAGGGGTTGTCTAGACTGGTTAGGATACCTGCCTTACACGCAGGTGGTCATGGGTTCAAATCCCATCCCCTCCACTGTAACTATTATAGGTAACAAACAGTCAGGTCATGAATTTTAAAGAATATTCCATTGTATTTATTATAGGGATTAAAGTCAATTCATCTCACTCAAATAAGCTGATTGAAATATTCTACGTTTGCATTAACATTGCGCATAGAATTAAAGAAAATGAATCATGTAATTCAG
>DATELO010000200.1:0-17263 GCA_035276505.1 Candidatus Nitrosocosmicus sp. | reverse complement strand
CGCTTGATCCCATCTTCATGTCTACTCCCACATTAGGTTCATAGAATTTAGTATCAGTATACACCAAAGAATGAATTATGTAAATCAAAGCCGCTAGAGTATATTATATCTTTGAACGTTAATGCATATTGTAAATAAGATAGCAGTGACTAGTCTTCAAAAAAAGCCATCATGGATTAATTAGAATCCGTCAAGTCACCGTTTTTCGAGCTATCAATCCTACTTAAAGGATATTGAATTTTGATGGAAAGTTTTTCCATTTATCAATTGCCTTCATCGTTGTTATTTTCTTCATCTTCAGTGCCTTCATCGTTGTTATTTTCTTCATTGTCATCTACATCATTGTTGTCACTATTATCATCTAAAGAATCCTCGTCCTCTTGTTCATTCTGTTCTTCTCTTTCAGCCTCTTCACACTCGGATAAATCTCCGCCTGAGGACCCTGGTTCTTCACTGCAGTTATTGTCATCAAAGATGGGATTTCCGTTGTCATCTCTTCTTTGTTCACCACGCTGATTGTCATTGTCATTATCATTATCATTATCATTACCATTATCGTCGTTGTCGTTTTTATTAATCGGTTGAAGATTTTGATTGATGTCCTGATTGATACTTAATAAGGGATTTATCGGTTCATTGCCCGTAATAACTTGCTCAGTATTTGTATTGCTGGGACTAAAAGTAAATTTTGGATTCAATGGAGGACTCATCGAACTTTGAGCAGAATCAACATTTAAGGAATAGAAAGCGGCTTGAGATTTTGTTTTATTGTCTGTGATCGTGATATCTACAGGCGCAGCTTGATTACTAGCCAAACTACCCACATCGAGTCCAAAACTTTGTGTTCCGATAACTCCAACACTGGAATTATCATAAAATGTCGCAACTAAATTTAAGAATTGTTCCGGAAATGCCCCTTGGTTGATTATGCTTCCTACAATATGTGGATTTCCAACATTATCTATAAACGAACTACTACCATTTATTACCAGAGTAGAGGGTTTTTCTATTGTAGCAAGTTGAGAAGTAGTTGTGAATTCCATAAAGTTAAACAAACCCAAAATTTGTTGGGGATTTTGTAAAACAATATCAAACGGAGAAACCTCTGATGGTCTAAGAGTTCCTATTGAAGAGAATGCCGAGTAATTACCTATAACTGAGTTATTGTTAGTATTAGATAAGATCGCTGTAACAACAATATCTGTTCGTGAGTCAGTCGATGTGTTGTTTAACTCACCAATAATATGAAAATTACCTAAACTATCAGTGAAAGTAGAAGTACTTATAATTTGGATTGAATCCGAGGTTAGACCTTGTGCCAAGACATAGTTGACTGCAGCCAATCCACTAAATTCAGTTGGAGTGATTGTCAGATATACTAAGGAGAGTAACATCAAAAGTGAAATTATTGAAATATTATTTCTTGACTTTAACAATTTTTTCGTAAATTAAGTAAATAGAACATTCATTAAAATAATTTTCTAAAATAGTTATAAAAGATTAGACTATTTGATGATACTGAAACAATATTTCATGTCGTTTTACCCAAGTTAGATGTAAAATTCATTTTATAAGTCGTCATGAGGAAATCAGCAATATCTACATCGCTATAAAATTTCATATTAAAGGCATCTAGGCAAAACCAGATTGTCAGAAATTTGCTAGTTTTTTTGTTAATTTCCGGCTAATTCTCCCCACTTCTAAATCCGGTTTGATTAGTATTGGACATTATTAATGAAAATATCAATTCACTGTCACTTTTTGATCTTGTCGCTATTAATTTGCGATATGTACAACAATATTCGGAAATCAGTTTAGGTAATTTTTGTTTATCAGCTATTTCGCTTAGTGTTACTATTAAAGGCTCTAGCCATAGTATTATCCTCTGATACGATTCATTTGTTTTTAAATATGAATTATTAGATGCATTTTATCCACCTATACAACACAGTATGAAATAAAGCCTTATTTATTCAAAAAATTACGTGTCTAGCCGCACACAATAAAAAGAGATAACTCAGTGAATTTAAATAATATAATTTCGCAAGTTTGTCATGTCAGACAGAATAGTTGTTTATCGGAGAAAACTAGTACTTCGAATAGGGAGGATATTCATAACCTTTATTTCTCTAATGAGCATTTTGTACTTTGCAAGTGCATTTAGTTATGCCTCGTATGCCACACCAGAAATGGTTTCAGATGAAGAGGCATCTGAACAAGGATACAAAATAATAACTTACTGCTATGAGTCACTTCAAAACAATTATTTTGAACCCGGATATTCCCTGAAACATTGTGATGAATCAATGATCTACTTCAATGAATATTGCCATGAGCGAGCTTTTTATCCAGTGGATCATGTATGTACAGACAATGAAGTTGTCGGAGCCCTCAATACCTATATCGAAGTTAGGGGATTGGATGGTTATCATGGTTCAGGTTATTATCCTATTGAATTCACAGAGGATACCAACGCCTAAACGCACAAATCAGTTTTTTTTGGTTACCTTAGGAGTTATCAAGAATTTTTATCCAGAAAAATGTATAATTCAAATCTTTTGGTAAAAGTGAGAGGCTTTGTCTAGTCAAGAATCCCAAGCACTAATAATTTTCAATCATATCTGTTTTGGTATCAAATAAATCATTGGAAACCAGTCCCAACAAATTCTAAATAAGTTTATACATAATGACAGGATATTTTCTCAAGTCTATATTGTACTATTTTTCTGCTCAATAAAATAGTATGGCATAAATATTTGAATGGCAAATTTATATAAAAACAAGACTGTTGTAGATAAGATTTTCGTAGAAAGGTGATGGAGTGGCCAGTGATTGCTTAAGACAGCCACTACATCTAATTTCTATATACATAGCCACTTATTTTACTCAAATACATATACAAGAAAAATATTACAATTTAATGTCAGATATATGTATATGCTATCCTTTTGAGATAGCAAACGAATGATGATACAAACTAAATATGGAGAGCCTGGCTGCTCAGATCCCCCGATACATTAAACCCATGCTTTATTGTTTTGTAATGTGGTATTCGATTCCAAGTCAAAACGTTTTCTTGAGTGAATTAAACGTTACTATAGAAGCGACAGAGATATTTTTTGTTTTAGAGTAAACACCAACTGAAACTTGGGTTTAAATCAGCAATCTTGCATCTTTGTTTTACAATATAGCCAATATTTAACAAAATCATTAAGTTCCATGTCACATGCAATATTATATTATAATAATTACCCAATAATTTTAAGTTTTATTAAATAATTCTAAATAATATTAAACATTTCCCTAAATTTAGCAGTTTGAAGGTGATTTTGGATGGGCAAGACTTACATATCTCCAAGTAACAAAACATAGAATTGGACAAACCGATTGTACATGTCGTTCCTCATAGTCATTATGATGCTATTTGGATATTTAGTAAGGAAGAGAATTTTGATATTAATTGTAATTTCATTATTAAAAAAGCAATTGAGATTCTAAAAAGAGAGAAAGATTTCAAGTTTATTATAGAACAAACATACCTTTTGGAAAATATAGAGATCAGTTATCCAGAATTATTTGCTGATATAAAACGATTTGTCCAAGAGGGGCGAATTGAAATAGCAGGGGGGGAGTACCTGATGTCGGACGTGATGCTTCCATCAGGGGAAGTATTGATCAGAGAAATACTGGAAGGAAAGAATTATGTGAAAGAAAAATTTGGAAAAGACATAGTTGTTTCTTGGGGAGCAGATGAATTTGGATATAATGCTCAGTGGCCTCAAATTCTAAAAGAAAGTGGTTACAAGTATTTTGCTTTCCGAAGGGGAGTATCAGAACCTCTAATATCTGAATTCTATTGGAAAGGAATCGACGGCACTTCGATTCTGTCTCATTGGATGCCCCTAGGATACCGGGCAGGATTAGATCTGTCATTATTACATGAAACCTTTGAGCAGCTTAGAAGACAGTCTTCCACAAGACATGTATTGATGCCCTCAGGAAGTGGATCAACTCCTCCGCAGCCAGAATTATGTGATACTATCAATGATTACAATGAATCAGCCAAAAGCACTACAGAAAACCCATTTATGAAAATATCTACACCGTCAGAATTTTTTATGGCTCTTGAACGTGAGATTCAGGAGAAGAATATAAACATGTCTACAAAAAGGGGAGAAATGTATTCTGGAAAAGCCTCGTTTGTTTTTCCAGATAGCACATCAACTAGGTCATGGATAAAACAAGGGTTTAAGGAATATGAAACTTGTTTGCTTCTTCTTGAGAGATGGAATACGATATTAAAATTAGTATCAAAAAATCATGATTACAATGATGATCTTAAGAAATACTGGAAGCAGGCACTCTTCTTTGCTATGCATGATTCTCTGCCGGGCACCGGTATAGACGCGGTTTATGATGAAATGAGATCAGCTTTTGAGAAAATAGAAAACACACTGAAAAAATCAATATTTGAATGTTTATATGAAGTTGCAAACGCTACTCTTGAACAAAGCAACATAGAACATTTTGTTTTGGTTTTCAATTCTGTATCTTGGGAAGTAAAGGAATGGGTAGAGGTAACAGTAGACTTTCAGATTGACGAAGCTTTTGAAATAATGGAGCTGCGCGCAGTAACGAGCAATGAAATAATCGATGTTGAAATATTAGATCTTGAGCTGCATGAGAAAGATCGAGGGATAAAAAAGGTTCAGTTAGGATTTGTTGCAAAATTACCTTCGTTTGGATATTCCGTATATGAAGTAGTTTATAGAAAAAAGGAAAAGGGGAAAAATAATACACTGGAACAATCTCCACTTTTGGCCTACCCAAGATCATATGAAACTAGATTTAATTTTGATGACTTTAGTCTAGAAATTGATGCTGAAACAGGTATATTTACTCTAATGAAAGCTGACCGATTATACTTCATAGGTAACGAGATTAGAATAGAAGAAGAATTAGGTGATTTGTACTACCATAAGGATGTAACTGGTATAATTAAATCAGAAAGTGGTGAGGGAATACCTTTTGGAGTATTCAAAAAGGAAAAATACACTGTCTTAAACGGCAAGATCAGAACTAAAATAGTATTTCAAAACAAGTACTATGCCATAAGATGGCCATATCGACTTAATGAAAAATTGCCGACAATAATATACCAACATAGTTTCTTGACAATAAGAAAAGAAATTTCCATTTACAAGGGGCTCTCTAGGATTGATTGTACAACATATGTAGAAAATACCCATCCACATGTAAGAATAAGGGTAAAATTTGATGTTCCGTTTAAAGGATATACCTATTGGACTGGAACCCAATTTGGCGCAATTCAGCGACCAACCAACTTGTTTTATTTAAACAAGGACCCTGATGTCATGAAAAAATGGAAAGAACCACCAAGTGGAACTTTTCCTGCCTTCGAATGGATTGATTTTTCAAATAAGGATCAAAATATCGGCGTTACTTTAACTCATTTTGGGATCCCTTCTCATGAAATCAGAGATAATAGTATTTACCTCACTTTGTTGCGAGGAGTCGAAACCCTTTCTGCGGATGGAACAAAAGGACCTTGTATCGCAACTCCTGACGCTGCAGAAAAAAGACCCTACACATTTAGATATTCACTTGTCCCCCATACTGGAGATTGGCGCGATGCTTCAAGCTATAAAGAGGGCATAGTGTTTAACATGAAACCCATTGCCATCCATCATGTAAATAGTGGAAGGCAACTAAAACAACCGGCTTTGACTGACTTGATAAATGATCTTGAGAAATCTAGCGGGATCTCATTCATGTCCATTTCTCCAAAAAGTGTGATATTAAGTACACTGAAACTTCCACAGCAAGAAGTTCATAACAGCGATTCTAACGTTGTTATTTTAAGAGTCTATGAATCAGAGGGAAAGACAGTTAATGCAAATATACTCTTCCATTTTCCAATAAAATCCGCCTCCTTTTTGAATTTAATGGAGGATGATAATATAGATACCAAGGAAAAGATTTCAATTAGTGGTCCTAACAAGAATATACTTGATTTTATCATACACCCTTTTAAGATTATCACGATTCGAGTAGTGTTTGACTCTGAAATAAGATCACATCAATAGGCTATGATGTTTTTAATGTGTATCTAAGCACCACAACATCCGTGATCTTGAGGTACCTACCTTACGAAGAAACGATCTGATAATTGCCTTTAAAGAAATTGGAGATAATTATTTTTGTTCTCAGAAACTTTCACAAAAGGTAATTGATTACCTATTTATTGCTTTTCTGGATTTTAGAATCGAAATAACATTGACGACGGTTTCCAAAAATACTATTTTTTTAATCAATAGGATCACAGATATATATTTGTCTCATTATCTACCACTTGAACTAACATGAAAATCATATCATTGGTTGCAGTTTTTGTTTTGATCTGCTCCGTAAGCTACACTCAATCGGTAGCCGTCGCTCAGTTAGATCCATTTACGCTCACTATTAACCCCGGCGCTTCGGATGGGGATAGTCAAAATCCCATAAATCCTGCTAACATCACAATTCCTGCTGGAGCTACCGTAATATGGTTAAACAAGGATTCTGTTTACCATCAAATAGTTTCTGGTACTTCTGATAAAGGCCCTACAAATATTTTCTATGGAGATTTTTTTGGTCCAAATGAAGCTTATAACGTAACGTTTGACACGGCTGGCGTTTTTGACTACTATGATCCAATATGGACCAATATAAAGGGACATATAGTAGCGACTTCTGAAAATAATACGGGGTTTAATACAAATAACATTAACAGCGAATCCAATCAACCCCTGAACAATCAAGCCCCTATTCAAGACGAAAATTCCAACACAGCGGCAGATACGAGTAATACGATTCTGAATCAGCCTCAAACAGGAATAATTGGTGAAAATTCGACAATCCAAGCACAGGATCAACAGATTCAACCCCAGCAACAGGTACAAGATCAAACTTTTCAACCTTTAGATAATCAAGTCCCTATTCAGAATGACGACTCTCAAACTCAAACAGGAATAATTGGTGAAAATCCGACAATCCAAGCACAGGATCAACAGATACAAACAGTCCAGGATCAACCTGTACAGCCAGTACAGCAACAGTTTCAGATACCCCAGCATGGAGATATAGATAGTTTTAAAGCAACTGGTACAATCCATTCGTACATAGTAACACCGGCTAGCCCATGGAATGCAACTGGAGACTGGACTCTAATAGTCGAAGATGGCGAAGTAATAAGCTTTATTACCAACATGGCCTGGTTTAATGGCACAACTGGTCATACTCATGATTTCCTGAACTTTGATTCAAGTTCGGACGTAGAATTGCCTGCCGACAATATTTTAACAATAGATGGTGAAATGGATGTAGCTTCCAATGGAGTCGTAACATGGGATGAGGTAGAGTCCTCTATAAACATAGGTGGTGGAGGTAGGACAATTACAATCAATGTCGATCATGATGAAACGGACCACCATTTTGCAGGACAGCCAATAGTTGGAACTGTAAATTCCCTAACTCCATGTTCGGATAGTCCAGGCCCGAGTATGGAGATTTTACCTACATGTAGTTAGGTCTTGGCAATCCCAAGATTAACTAACATTTTTTTAAAAAATTAAATATTTAAAATAAGCAAGGTTAATTGTAAAATCGACTCCTTAAAAAAATTGTCTCTCATTAAATGAACAAAAGGGGTTGATGCGCCCGTTGAGCCTAGCCATCCTGGCAACAATACCCACAGTCACAAATCCTTTCCCCATAGTTTTCGCATGTATCTAATAATTCCATATCTCATATTACAATATACTCGTATATAAAATTACGTATTTCGTCTGTTATATACGGTTACTAGTTATATCTCGCTCTTTTTAATTGTTTTTCGCAATAATGTCATATTTTACTGCCTCATTGCGTTGAATTATAGATTCAATATTTCTAAAAATCAATTCAAAAAAAGACTAATAAAATCAACATTAAATGAATCAATTTAATGCGATTTCTATATATCGAATCGGGTAAAACTGCTTAACATGAAAATATTGAATGTATTTTTTATACATCTTTAGACATAATTATATTGGTGTAGACAGATGGAAATTGCAAACCATGACTGGACCAATCAATTCAATTTTGGTTCAGTGTGTACCTTTCCAGATTGCAGAAACCAATCAGCTTGTCAATGTTTTAGGTGCCTGACCCTGTATTGTAAGGTACATTTTCAGATACATTCGGCATTATGTATCTATTCTACCACACAAACAAATTTTGACGAGAGAGTTGGGCAATACGTAGCTGATGCACAAACCGTCCAGGAATCAAGAGATTATTGTCTAATCTGAGCTTTTGTCATCTAAGTTCATTTTAGACCCTTTTTTTTCTTTTATCATAATAAAGTCAGATTTAGAGAAAAATTATAGCAGTGCTCCTACAAAAAATTTGCAATAGATAATCATCCCTCGAAAGAATAGACACGATGATAGCAAAAAAATAAGAAAGTTCACATTACCTGCTCTTAACTAATTCTATATCACCATTGTTGGCCTCCACTACTACTTGTTTAAAGTTAGAACTTCCACTTTCAGGAGTTACAAATATGGATGCAAATGGACCCATATTTCCTAAGTTTTGAACCTGCTCATTGTCAAACTGTACTGTTACGTTACTAATCCCAAAGAAATTATTGTTACTTAATTTAACGCTTATAGTTTCAACAGGACCCCCTCGTTGGATTATTTCAATATTTAAACCAGAAGTTGAAAAATAAACGTACAAAATTACAATTCCCACTATGGCAAATCCAATAAATATTATTCTACGTATAAGTTTCAGCCAATTTCTTTTTTTTCCAGAATCAACACCAGAACCTCCATATTCATTTGATCTATTATTATCATCCCAGCGTCCCATATTAAAGGAATAGAAATACACATGCAAATAAGTGTTGTATATTGCCAACCAAAATAGGTAAAGGTTATTCGTTTAAAGAGTCTCTCGATCCAAACTCATTCTTAAATCCATATAGATTTGCTAAACGATTTACGTCATTATTTGTTATTTTGCATGTTTGATGTGCAAGTTTGAGACAATATGGATATCCCTTAATACTGTGGAAATATAATTTGTTCAATAAATCTTGAATTTCATTTTCCGAGATTTTCGCTCCATTTACAATCTCAATCTTAATTAAGGGAACATAAGATGAAAGTCTTGCATATATTTCCAGAACTTCTAATGTTGCTGAGATATGAGTATTAATACTTGCCTTGCTAAATCCTGGTTCAAACCCTAATTTACTATAGTAGTAGATATCAGCAGCTTTTGAGCCAAATTTCTTGAATTGGTTTGTTGATGTAGAATTTTTAGAAATAAATGCTATTCTCGTTTCCCCAAGATCCTCAAATAAACTCCGTACATTCTGTATGTAAGAATTATTCTTATTATGAACTAAATTTGATATAATTGATCCGTCAAGACAGATTACATCAGGCTTTTGGTCTAATATCAACTTGGTAACATCAATTTCCATTTGCATCGCCCGTAGACCAAGAGAATCACCACCAATATTTCCTATCCCGTAATCCCATTTTGACTTTGATCTTGATACATCGTTTTGTGAATCAATCGCAATGCAATCAATTACAAAAAAATCAATACCTTGAAAGGACTTTTTATTCCAACTGCTGTCGACTCCAATAGTAAATGCTGAGTTTCCAATTGGCCTAAATTCGGTCCAATTATTTGAAGCGATATCTAGGAGATCCTTAAATCCATCCCCGTGTAAAGATGAAATTTTTGTTTCCTTGTTCTTGAGAGCATCCAAAAATAAATCAGGCAGCATTATTGTTTCTGTGTGTGTTATTTTTATATATCAATTATTCCTTCAGAAAATTAATTTCTCAATATATTTTAGCATGAATGTAATTCAGGGACTCGGGATTTTCCACTAACAGCAGATCATCATTGGCAATGTTGCTATTTACTAATTTTTGACGTATCAGTCGTCTTAGGATCTTGCCAGATCTATTTTTTGGAAGTTCACCAACAAAACTAATATCCTTTGGGAGAAGAAATTTCCCAATTTTTTCAGTCAATAGTCTGTTTAGGCTCTCTTTTAGATTAGATACCTGCTGATCTGTCATTGCAGCACCTCTTAAAGTACAAAACACGTAAACAGATTCTCCTGTTACCTCATCAGGGATACCAACAGCAGCTGACTCAACCACATTTGGATGACTAGTTAATATTTCTTCTATCTCGCTTGGGTCAATTCTATGGCCCGAAATTTTGATTACGTCATCAACCCTTCCTAATATGTACCACATATTTTGTTCATCAACCATTACCTTATCACCATGATACCACACATTAGAAAATCTCGACCAATAAGTCTTGATATATCTTTCGTCATCATTTAGTAGGCCCTTGGTCATGGCAGGCCATGGTTTTTTAATCACTAGGTATCCAGTGTTGACAGATTTACCATCCTCATTAAATATATCGACGTCAAAACCAGGGACAGGTATACCCACTGATGATGGCATATTACTTAAAAATGGTAACATACTAAGTATTGCACCCCCTATTTCTGTACCTCCTGATAAATTGATTATTGGACACCTATTGTTTCCAACATTTTTAAAATACCAATCCCAAGCCTCTTTGTTTAATCGCTCCCCTGTAGAGGTCAGTAACCGCAGTGAACCAAAATTATAGTTTGAACCTTCAATGTTATTTTGCATGAATTGTCTAATAGCAGTTGGTGCAGCACCAAAAATGGTCACTTTTAGTTTTTCGATTTGCTTTGCCCAAAAATCTTTAGTTGGATAATCTAGCGTATCTTCAAATACTACGGTGCAAGCTCCCATTATCGGAGATCCATACACTACCCAAGTTTGACCAGTTATCCATCCGATATCAGCATACCAAAACATAGTATCGCTGCTCTTAAGATCGATTAGGTATGCTGCCTGCTGTGCCGAAAATATAGAAAATCCACCATGGGTTTGAATTGTCCCTTTGGGCTTACCAGTAGTACCAGAAGTATATAAATAAAATAAAGGATCATTTGATTCCATAATTTCTGAATCAAATTTGTAATTCTTATCGAAACAATTCAATGACATATCATAAATATGATTATATGAAAAAATATTATCATGTCTAAATCTATCATTTGCATCATCAACTAGTACGACTTTCTGAACGTTTGTGTTTTTAAAGACATCTTTCCAATGATCCCTTAGAGCAATAGTTTTACCTCTTCTCTGCATCGTTTCACTTGTAATCAAAAATTTGGAATTAGAATCGATCAATCTTTGTTCAAGAGCTAATTTCCCGAATCCTGAAAAAACAGGTACATGAATACCACCTAATGATGAAACAGAATAGAGAGCAATAAAGGACTCGCTTCTCATAGGTAGATAAATTCCAATAACATCACCTCTCTTAACACCTATGTTTTTAAGAGCCAGGGTAAAAACTCGAATTCTAAATTCCAAATCCCTAAAAGTGAGGGTTTCCTTTATTCCATGGCGATTTACAAAGATAAAGGCCATTTTATCTGGATGCTTTTCAATATTTTTTTGAACAATATTATCAATTATGTTGCATTTTCCTCCAATGAACCATTCAGCCCAAGGTACTCCCCTTGGAGTATCAATTACTTTAGAATATGGTTGTTTCCACCTTATATCGAGATCTTCACTAACCTTGTTCCAATACCATTCAAGCTCCTGCGTTGACTGGGTTAGTAAATCTTGTAATGTAGCGATATTGTTTTTTTTCATAAATGCGACTAAATTACTATCTGTCAAATTGATGGAGGAGGTAAAATTATTAATTGAAAAAGATGGTACCTGGAAATTTTTTTTCATCTATGTTATAAAATAACTGGGTTTGAATCGACTATATTAATTTGTTTCAAGAGTCAATGAATCATCATTAAGAATCTGAAAAATTATGGGGTAACAGGATACTGGAAACTAAAAGAATGTTCCCCGACTTGAGCATCACTACCACGATTGAGGGTGTAAAAATATGTTCCATTGACGTCAAATACTCTATTTGTATCAGCAGTTCCTGAATCAGAACTATTAGATGAGACTTCAATCAATTTCCCCTGCGGATTAAATAGGGTTAGCGCTTCCTCAGTCAAAGGCTCTTTGTCTCTGAGAACAATGGTTTGATTTCCGATTATTGTAAAGACCGATTCGAGCGAATCGACAAACCCTTCGGTACGAGATCCAACATCTCCAGAACTTAATCGAATATTGTCTAGATATACATTGTAGCCAATTGTTTCGAGAATGGCAGTACCCTTGTTTGGATTATACGCGTTAAAGGCAACTTCCATTCTGAGTTCATCATTAACAGGTAAGACTTTGACCGAATTGATCGATAACGATAAATTTTGGTAACTAGGCTGCTCTGAAAATAACTGTCCACTCGCTTCAAATTCGGCCTGATTCTGGTTTGATCCATCTAAATTTCCTTTACTTGTATTTAAAGAAAAGGTTGTTGGATCATTTGAATTAGGATTTTGAGCTATGAACCCGGAATTGAATAGAAAATAAAAGATTATACCGATTATTATAATTCCTATTCCTACTGCATAAACTATCCGTGTATTCATAAATAGTAGAATAACACATTTGTGCCTATAAAATGCTTTAGAACGAAAATTCTTAAATGCAAACTCTATCAAAAGATTTAATCCCAGTCTAAACAGAGAATTAAAAATGGAAAAGTGGGATGCAGAAACCTACCACAAAATATCTCACATTCAAGAAACATGGGCAAAGGAGATAATCTCAAAGTATGAATGGAAAGGAGATGAGGTCGTTTTAGATGCAGGGTGTGGGAGCGGAAGAGTAACAAAAATTATTGCTAGAAAATTGAGCAAAGGAAGAGTTTATGCTGTCGATATAGATGAAAACATGATAAGAATTGCCAAGAAAAAATATAACCGTCTAAAAAACATTATCTTCCTAAAATCGGACTTGCTCTACGTTGATCTTCCAGAACCAGTCGATATTGTTTTTTCTAATGCAGCAATTCATTGGATACCAAATCATTTTCAACTCTTCAATAAATTTTGGGATATTCTCAAGCCCAAAGGAAGGATCCTGATCCAGTGTGGTGGGAAGGGGAATTTAGGAATAACACATGGTATTTTAGAGTCAATAAGGATGAAAAAAGAATTCATACAGTATTTTAATGATTGGAAAGAACCATGGTATTTCCCTTCAACGTCAGAAACTAATTCGATGCTTAAGGCAACTGGATTTAGGGAATTTCATACGGAAATAACTAAAAAATCTGCGTTATTTCAAGGCTTTGAGGATTACAGACTTTTTATGAAAACTGTTGTTATGAAACCATACTTATCCTATTTACCCTCTAGAGATAACAATCTGATAAGAGATGTATTCATCGATTTGTTTATGAAGCAAATTAAAAAAAATATGAGTTCCTTGACGAAAGAAGGGGAGAAAGAACAGCCTAGTATAGACTATGTTAGATTAGATATTCGTGCAAAAAAATAAACCAATAGTTTATTTTGAGAATCTCAATCCGTCCGGATAGCTGACATGTTTTTTATTAATGGATCTGTATTTAACATCTTATGGATAGCAAAAAAATGCATTATTGAAAAATTTTATGCTCATCTTGCCCTAAATAATTTCTAATCGGAGAAATAATTTTGTTTAAATATCCACTTGTAGCCATTTTAAGATCCATTGGATGAATGCTGCCTTGCTCGAATGCTGATTTGATCTCTTCAAAAGAATAGTAAGTGACGTTTCCACCAAATTTTTGTGGTCGTTCAACTATAAACTCGTCAAACTCATGAAATATTACATAATTAACTATTTCAAGTATTGGATTATTTTGTGAAAGTTTTGCCGGACAGTAAGCCTTCTTTATCTTTGAGACAATTTCATCTTCGCTATCATTAATCAAAATACTGCTAGAGGGATTGCTCTTGCTCATTTTGCTAAATATTTTAGACTCATCAGAATTGGTACCATTTGGAGATGAATTAAGAGCATTAGGTTCAGATAACCCGGGTAATAAATGATGATGAACCGAAACAGGAACTTTCCAGCCAAGTTTTGGAAAGACTTCTCTTACCAACATGTGAATTTTTCTCTGATCCGTCCCAGCCTGCACAATATCAAGATCCATTGCCTTGATATCAACTGATTGCATCGAAGGATACAACAGTTGAGAGAAATCCAATGCATCCTTCTCAGATCTTCCCATTATTGTAAGAGAACGAAGAGCTCTAGACAGCGTTATTTGTTTTGAAAAAAGCACAAAATTTTTCCAATAGTCATCTGTTTCTTCATAGAGTAGTGATCCTTGCAGAATGTTTACACCTGGGCAAAAAAATTTGAATGCCTTTTCGTAATATCTTGAAACCTTTGAGATCAAATCCCAATCATTATTTAGCTTATTGTTGATATAGGTATGCCAATCTGCCAGAAAAACATTCGTCTTAACCCCTGCGGAAATGAAATCATTTAATTTAAATCCTGTTAGTATAAGGCTACCTAGATGTAATCTGCCAGAAATTTCAAGACCTATATAGTGCTTGGGGGACGTGTTGCTGTCAAATAATGAAACTAATTCGTTCCTAGTAATTATCTCCTCAGTTGGAGGTCTCTCTATAAGATTGACCTTCCCTTCAACATCCATTTGTAAGATGTAGCTAGGAGATTATTATAAATTGTAATCTATTTACACTAGGGTAAGAGTAGAGGTTGACTGCATGATGGATTGGAAATGAAGACGATTAAACCGCTAGTAACTTGTTTACTTTGATGCTTTCGAGCCTTCGTGGGAATGCATAAGAATTGGAATTTGGTGAGTTAGTGGTAGAAGAAGATGAGTCTTTTGGAGGTTTCTTGTTAACATTGTTATCAATCACGATCAATGGTTCACAATTTATTTCTATGAATTTTTTTCTTTTCCGATATTTCTTATCCATTCTGAAATAGAGATAATGTTCTAGTACTCCCTCCCTTATCCCAGTCGGACAAATAAAAATACTACTAAAATTCAACCTCTCCATCAATATTTTCAAAACGAAGCTTCCTGCTGTAATTGTTTTTGATCTTTGCGGATCAACAAACCGAAGATTAGACATATCATGCAATGACAGTTCGCTAAAAATACTATTTGTTAGATCAATCATTCTCTTCTCAAGCAAAACATGATGATGAGAAAGAAGAAGATCCGAAACAAAAATTTTTGAAATAAATTTGTAAATCGATCTCGCTGTACCGCCTATGGCCACCAGCTTCAGTTCAAGTGATTCATCAAGTTTAAATTGCGTTCTAAGAGGAACATTTTTGGCGATAGTTTTTTCTAGTTTTCCATAATTGATTCTTGATCTGAATTTATCACTATTTTCATATTGATCAAATTTTATGAATTTTTCAGACAGTCTCAAAACACCCAATTCTACGCATATAGTTTTTACGATCTTAAAATCCTGGATATGCATTACTTCCATACTTCCTCCACCTAAATCAAAAAATAAACCATTAGGAATATGCATGTAAGATTGAGAACCCAGATACGAGAAAAATCCCTCCTCAGGTCCAGATAGTACGTTAAAATAAAGACCTGTTTGATCCTTCAATTCATAAATAACTTCTTTTTGATTGATTGCATCTCTAACCGCGCTGGTTGCAATTGGAATAACAAAGTCAACATTTTGCTCTTTCAAGTCCTTTCTAAAAGATAGTAAGGCACTTGCGGTACGTTCTATATTTTGTTTTGAAATAAGGCCTTTATTTTTGCTTAAATCTAATCCAATTTGGACGTATTCTTGTCGTTGAAATTTCTTCTTATAGTGTCCATTTTTGTATATATCATATGCAGAGATTTTTATTGAATTGTAACCAAGGTCTATAACTGCAATACTTTCCTTTTTTTTACTCTCTACTACAGAACCAGGATGCAATTCAAAGCAGAATTGTATATCTATTTATTTATTTTTTACTAAATTTAACCAAGATTAAAAAAACAGGTAAATAAAGAAGGAGAGTGTTACCTGTACTGAGAAAGTGTAACTTTCTCTCCAGGTTTCATGTCTCTCTGTGTCTTTATCTTCTTTACAGCATCCTCAAAATGCTTCATAGTTACATGTGCTTCTGAAGCATGTTTTGCAGCATCTTCTGGATTGCTATATTTTTGAAGATATTCATGCAGTACTAGAGATATTGCAGTATTAGCTACTGCAGACATGTCGGCACCGCTAAAGCCATCTGTAAGTTCGGCAATTCTTTGTAAATTAACATCACTTGTTAATGGTTTTTCTTTGGCATATATTTCCAAAATCTTCAACCTTGTCGCGATATCGGGTTTTGGCACAAACACAATCTTATCAAACCTACCTGGTCGTAACAATGCACTGTCAATCATATCCAGTCTGTTAGTTGCAGCAATAATTACTACGCCATTCAATTCCTGGATTCCATCCATCTCTGTTAACAATTGAGAAACCATACGTTCAGTTCCAGCATTTACACCTTCCATACCCCGTATTGGTGCAATAGAATCGATCTCATCAAAGAAAACAACACAGGGTGCTGCTTGTCTTGCACGTCTAAAGATTTCTCGGATTCCTCTCTCGGACTCTCCTATCCACTTTGATAACAATTCTGGCCCTTTTACACTGATAAAGTTGGCTTCTGATTCTGTTGCGACTGCTTTGGCAAGCATTGTTTTTCCAGTACCAGAGGGACCATGCATCAGAATTCCCTTGGGTACTGAATGTCCTAACTTCGTATAAAGGTCAGGATATCTTAGCGGCCATTCTACTGCTTCTTGGAGTTCTCGTTTTACTTCATCTAATCCACCAATATCAGCCCATTCAACATCTGGGGACTCGAGATATACTTCTCTCATGGCCGATGGCATGACTTCTTTTAATGCATTTTCAAAATCGGCCATAGATATTATCAACTTTTCCAGTGTCTCTGGCGGGATTTTCTCATCTTCAAGATTAAGTTCTGGTAATAACCTACGCAGACATTTCATTGCAGCTTCTTTACACAAGTATTCTAAATCTGCACCAACAAATCCATGGCTAACTGATGCAATCTTTTCTTGATTTACATCAGAATCTAATGGCATGTTTCGGGTATGGATTTGCAATATTTCTAATCTACCGCGTTTATCTGGAACTTTGATTTCAATTTCCCTATCAAATCTTCCAGGTCTTCTGAGTGCTGGG
>DATELO010000199.1:0-8526 GCA_035276505.1 Candidatus Nitrosocosmicus sp. | reverse complement strand
AAACGTTTACGAGTGGCTAGATACACCAGGACACCCTGCTTCAGAGAGAAAACCTTTTATGATAAGAGAAAAGGATTGCATATTCTGCTTAGCATGCGAAAATGTGTGTCCTCCCCAAGCAATAAAAATATTCAAGAAATAGTTAACACTACAATTTATTTTACCTTTGTATTGAATTTAGTTTTGATATCAATAGATTGACATTATATAAAGATAAATTCTCAGTTATCAAACCAGTTAGATTAGGAATCATCGGAGGAGGCCAGCTTGGCAAAATGTTGGCTATGGAAGCCAAAAGAATGTCTATGAAAGTAGTGATACTCGATCCTACAGTAAATTGCCCTGCCTCGAGTGTCGCAGATAAGGTTATAGAGGGTAGTTATTCAAACGAACAGAAGATATATGAACTTGCAAAAGAAGTTGACCTAATTACGTATGAAATTGAATTGGCCAATGCTACAGCTTTAGATAACTTAGAACGCGCAGGCATTCAGGTTCATCCTTCTCCTAGAACTCTTTCCATAATCCAAAATAAGTATCGACAAAAAAAATTTCTCCGAGAAAACATGATAAGCGTACCTGATTTTGAGTTAGTTTTGAACGAGGATCAAGTTAGTAAAGTCTGCTCCGAATACGGATTTCCTGTTTTACTCAAGGCCTGTGAGAATTCGTACGATGGCAGAGGAAACTATCTAATTAGATCTCATAAGGAGATAAAAATTGCCATGGAGTATTTTTCAGGCCGTGAATGCATGCTAGAAAGGTTTGTCAATTTTAAAAAAGAAATTTCAATTATGATAGCTAGGAATGCTTCTGGTTGTATTTCCTATTTTCCTGTGGTAGAGAATATTCACGAAGAACATATCCTAAAGACTACAATAGCTCCTGCACGTATTAGTGCAGAAGTTGAAAGAAAAGCAATAGATTTGGCTGTGAGAACAATGGAGTCACTTAAGGGTTCGGGTATCTTTGGTATCGAGATGTTCCTGGGTGAAGATGATGAAGTATCGATAAACGAAATTGCTCCAAGACCACACAATTCTGGACATTACTCTATAGAAGCATGTTCAATATCCCAATTTGAGCAACATATAAGGGCTATATTAGATTATCCTATGCCTCAACCTAGTTTGGAATCCAAGGCCGTTATGGTGAACATCTTGGGACCTGCGAATTTGTCTGGCCCATATGTTCTGTCTGGAATTAGGGAGACATTAGCTTTGCCGGGTGCGAGAATTCATCTCTATGGTAAAGAAGATACAAAACCGAAGAGAAAACTTGGACATGTAACTATTTTGGTATCAGATAATGACCCACTTGATACCAGAGACAAAGTGGAACAATATCTCCTAGTACAAAAAGCCCAATAAATCGAATAAAAATTCAAATCACTGCAAAGGTAAATATTTTTAGTAATTGGAAAAATTAAAACAATATAAAACAGATCATGAATCTATGAAATTCACGGGGAAACAGGATCAATTTACAAAAACTACATCAAAGATAAAGCCGAAAATAGGTGTTATAATGGGAAGCGATTCTGATCTAGAGATCATGACCGAAGCAATAAAGGTGTTAATAGACTTTGGGGTTACGTACGAAGTAAAAATAGTTTCAGCACATAGAACTCCTCATGAATTATTTGAGTATGCTGAGTCTGCTAAATCCCGGGGGATCAAAATTATCATTAGTGGAGCCGGCGGAGCAGCTCATTTACCAGGGATGGTTGCATCTCTTACCTCATTACCAGTTATTGGTGTACCGATTTGTAGCACCTCCAATCCACTGAATGGAATCGATTCCCTGCTCTCAATTGTTCAAATGCCTCCCGGGGTTCCGGTTGCAACAGTGTCAATCAATGGAGCAAAAAATGCAGGTATATTAGCTTGCTCAATACTATCAATCTCTGATCCAATTATATTTGATCGAATCGACAATTTCAAGCAGAAAATGAAAGATGAGATAAAACTAAAAAATGAAAAACTTGAAGAAATCCGACATCAAAAATATCTTGACTTGTATCGAAAAACAACTAAGGAAAAATAAATGTATTAGAAATACCATCCCATATAGATATACAGTGTTGAAAAATATCGCGCTAATTGGCTGTGGTGCTATAGGTTATGAGATCGCACAGAGTATAGACAAAAAACAGATTCCCAATTGTAGAGTTTCTGCATTGTTTGACGAGGACAATGAAAGATTAAATCGGCTAATGCATTCATTAATTAATAAACCTGATGGTATTTATAATAATTTTGATGATTTCATTTCTTCCACTGTATTTAATGAAACTCATTTTGTGATAGAAGCAGCGTCTATTGATGCCGCTGAGCGATATTCCGTTACCTTACTGGAGAGAGGAAAAGATATAATGGTAATGAGTACAGGTTCGTTTTCCAATGCAGCATTCAATAATAGAATCTTGAGTCTGATACGAGAAAAGGGTCGTAAGGTATATCTCCCATCGGGTGCTGTAGGCGGATCGGATATTATAAGAGCTGTGAGAGGATATATTGATGAAGTTCTGCTTATTACCACAAAAAGTATTAATTCAATTAAAGGCGCGCCTTTTTTTGCAAAGAGGAAGATAAGTGCAGATACCATTGAAGAGAAAACCGTAATATTTGAGGGAACTGCCGAAGAAGCAATTACAGAATTCCCTTCTAACATTAATGTATCAGCTCTAATTAGTATGGCTGGAATCGGATTTTATAAAACAAGAGTCATGGTCATTGTTGATCCATTTATAACCACTAATCAACACGAAATTAAAGTAAAATGGAGATTTGGTGAGTTTTATATCAAGATAAATAATTATCCCAGCCCATCTAACCCTAAAACAAGCTACCTTGCAGTATTATCTGCAATTGAGTGTTTAAAGTCAGCGCTTTCTAATAATATTCAAATCGGTTCTTAAGATGTTATTTGGTAACTATAAGTGTGGTAAAACCTCGACTCTCTTTCACTACGTTACCTTCTAATTCTTCTATCTTTATGGTAATTGAGATAGCTTCTGCTGTCGTGAAATTCTCAGGTTTTATAACTATGAATTCATCTAGCAAATCGGTCGATTCAAAACTTTTGTCACTATAGTTGAGTTCAATTTTACCACTTGATTCTAACAAGAATACATTTTGATTGTCATAATTACATAACCTTACTTGTCTGTTGTCTCTTGGATAGGATTTTAAATTCAATTTGATAGGTTTCCTTTCATGAAGAACATATCTTTTTTGATTAGCAGAAGTAATATCTATCTTAAACGGATACCCGGCAGTTGTTTCTGCCATTTTGTTTATCCCATCGTTCATTATTATGTCAATTTTCTTAATGGTGTTCCCGAATTTAGAAATCCAGTCATTTGTGTTTTTAACTATTGAATGGATTTTTTCCTTTCTTTCTCTTGTTTCCTCCAAGGTCAGTTGATACCGGTCAACCCAATCCTTATAGTCAGCGCTTATATCTATGATAAATTCACTACAAGTATTCTGATAATCTTCTATACTGGTAGCTCTTTCGGAATCATTGTCAGATGCAAACATAACTGGGTAGATGTATTTATTGTACTTATTTATTAAACTTTAATTTTATCATACGATATGGATGAATTTTCCAGATTAGTCAGGGACCTATCTAATAATATTCAGAGTAATGTTGAATTTTTTAAAAAGACTGTTGTAAAAAATCCCTCTCTTGCCTATCGCAAGCTCAACGAATTGTCTAAGTTTGTTGGACTGAGATATGGAATCACGTTGGAAATTCACTTTCCTGAGCAAAAAAAAATCTATGAGGTGAATAAGTATGGAACAGAAAATCTTAGTATTATAATCGACAAGTTTAGGAAATCATTTCCCATAACCAGATTAAACATAAAGGAAGCGGCAGCTTTTCAATTTGGACCCGATACAATTGTGGTTGATGCATACATGTACGATGAAAAAGAAGGAGTTAGAATAAAATTTGTTAGTGAAATTGGTAAAGCATCTAGGATAGAAATCTTGCCAGGTTCTTTTCATTTATGGTGCAGTATTGATAAAAAGATTGAAACATTTTGTAATTGGTTAATGCTAAATGTCTATTTTGATCGAATAAAGTAATTGAAACGTTGTATTTAAAAAAAAATTTGGTTTACTGGACCGCTAATGGAAATGTGACGGCTTCAACAAACATCCCCAAGGTTTCTCCAGTCACACTTTCCACGGTAATCTGCAGATATTTTGATCCAGGGCTATCAAATGTATACGAGAACTGTCCAGTTCCCTCATTTGCTCTTTGGTTTTTGAATTCATCTATTATGGTCCTGTTTCCATCCATCACCGAATATCCATATGTTACCCTTTCAACTATATTATTTCTATCGTCAGTAAATATGACTCCAAAATCTGTACTGTTACCGACCTTGATCTCTACGGGTTCCCATAGCAGCTGAATGTTGTAGGTTCCCCTTGGTGTCTGGAGGTTTAGCGGAGGTACTGGAACTTCTACTTGGGATTCAGGTAAAGGTGGTTGTCCGGTTCCTTTATCCTTTAATTCGTAGGTATATTGAATAGGAGCAACACCGGTAGTTACGTCAGCATATGTATCGGCTTTAACTGGATAGGGTAAATTCCTATCAATGTAAATGTTGCTAGTAGCTCCTTTTTTGTAACTAATCAAGGTAGTATCAAAAGCTCCAGCAGTAGTAGTGACTTTTGCATTTCCAGAGGGTTTTATCTCAGATCCCCCTATTGCTGCGATCTTCCCCCATGATGGTGAACTAAGAGATTGACCGGGTTGAGGAACAAAAGCAGTTAGCCATCCTAGAGTAGTAGCATAAGCTCCTCTATACTCATTCATTTCTGGTGGAATTGGTGAAGTTCCCAATGCTGTTAGGTCTAAGTTGCTAAGGTAAAATGTACCATTAATTACTTCTCCGCTATCAACTACGTAGGTAGGAGCAACCCAGTATTGGCCTGTTGAATTATATTCTTTAAAGTAAATCGTCATTGTAAAGGGCTGACCCTGATTTGTATCGGCATTTCTTATTTCATATGTATAATAAGTATCTGCTTTGGCACCTTTTCCGACATACCAATTCTCTGATTGACCAAACGATGTTTCAATCAAAGGGCTAAATTGCAGTGTCGATATTCCAAGCATAGATATTAGAAAAAATACTGTGATTCTGTTTACTCTATTTCTTCTATTCATGTGTTATTATATTTAGGCTATAACACTTTAAATGTTTACTAGTACAAATTCAAATTCCCAATTACAGAATAAAAGATAAATTAGTAACCAATTCAATAATAGCAACAATATGTGTAATTGCTCAAAAATTCACTTTTATGATGTGGATTTTAAGTTAAATGGCATGAAAGTAGTACCATCTTGCAAAAACTGCGGAGACCCCCTCAGCGATGACCAAGCCTCAAAATTTGAAAAGGATTTAATGAAATATTGGGGTTTTGAGGAAAAAAAGTAAAATAGGTTGACATGATATGGTTTTTTTTACGTCACCTTTATAAACATCCTAAATAAAAAAAAAGCAGTGGTATAATATGACCAAGATGTTTAACGTGAATATAGATGCTGAGGGATTTGATGCAAATGAAGCACAAGAGTGGGTTAATGAAATGGGCAATGTTTATGCAGATATGGAAGTATCTGATGTAAACGTTTCAGGAAACAAGATCAGTTTTAAGGCCGGATTTTCTGGAATGGATGACACTACAGAGGATGACATCAGAATGAAACTAGATGAATATATGACTATGCATGAACTATTCCAAGCAAAGAATATATCTGTGTCAGCTTAAATAACCTCTATAATTTTTTCTTTACTTATAAATATCTATTGAAGCTTATATAAGTTTATAAGTAAGATTGTCGACATTGATATGGTTTTCAAGTATGACTTGTAAAGGTATTTGTATCAGACATAAAGCTCAAAAGCCGGTTGGATCGGGCCGATATGCAAGCGGTCAAAAACGATGCCAAATTTGCGAAATTTTCATTAAGTGGGATGGTTTATGGTGTCCATGTTGTGGATATAGACTTAGAACTAAACCAAGAAACTTGAAATACAAAGCAAAATTGAGAGCAAGGAACAAAACAGTTGAACCACTAGAACAGGCAATAGTGATTCAATAATTTTATTTAGATCAAAATTTTATTAAAATTCTTAAGAAGATTTATTTCTTTTTTCAAAGTTATTTTTTCTTTATTGTCGATATTCGTAGTTCGCAGCAGTAATTGTTGATACGAACGTTTTTGTTCTAGACACTGGAAATTGTCAAGTATATAGTTATATATAAGCAACATTCCGTCTACATACATTGATTTTTCCCGTAAAAAATGAACTTTATCCAAGATGAGCTTTTTCGTTGGTGAATGAATATTTCCCAAAAGGAATTTTAGCGAATTCTCACTTCTATTTAATGCAGATATATTAAATCCATGAGTACCTATCGTTTCCAGTATTAAATCTATTCTTTCTCTGATTGCCATAGATTCATTTTGAATCACAGAATTAGTTTGATATTTCAGGTGAGTTGGTCTGTGTTCTTTGTTTAAGTAATTATGAATATAATTTCGAAGTGTTCTTAAAGATATCATTTTTAGATCAAATGAAAGAGTTTTTTCATTTACTTGACTTTTAGACAAAGCGTTTGACAAGCAGGTCAAATCATAAATATTATTTAAAATTTCTGTTTTTAGGTTGAATCTAAAAGACCTCCTATATTGTTGGTTTTTTTCTCTAAAAATATTAGACTCATTACTCTTAAAAAATTGGCTTGGAAAATATTCAAAGTCTGAAAATCTGATTAAACTGTTCTTATTTAGTTCATCGATAGGTAATACCCGTACCAAAAAAATTTTTTTATTACTTTCATTGTTACCGGGGGGATCACTGTAATAGCGGAGTCGTTGGGACGAAGATTGTAAATCATTTAGTGAGATGATATTGTATTCACAGCACTCATGTTTATTGACATCCTCATCTGCTCTGCAGCCAACTAGAATCGAATCAAATTGAGGAATATTTAGGCCTAAGAAAGTAAGTACCTCTTTATTGCTATCCATGCACACTCGTTTTAAGTGTCAATACTATTAATATCGTGTGTGGAATATTTAGTCGAATATATGTTCTCCTAATGGAGCACAATAACTATTGAGTCGAATATATCTAACGAGGATGTGTTATTTAGTGAATCAAATAAAACTATGCACTATAACGGAGAAAGGTCCGAAATTGCATGATCTTAGTCTTTAAAAAATCCGGGTGTAGACTTTGCTATTTGTAATCCAAAAGGATTAGCCGTACAATTGAGTTCTCAATTGACATAAATTTACAATCATTTAGCCTAATAATCGGCTGCATCATCTCTTTCAAAGACCGGTCCAATAGAAGCTCCACGGCCGGCACCAGTAAATGTACCCCTAATTTTTTCAACTTCCAAACTATTTGATAAGAATTCAAGCATTTGTAAGTTGAATCTATGTGCCACAACTATGTGAGTACCATGATCGTAAAAAGCAGGCATTACTCCTAGTCCCTCTGTAACAATGGCTTTTATCTTTTCTTCATTTGGTTTTTCTTTAAGGAATATTTCTATAGTATACATAGGGGATTCATCTCTCTTCATTCGATGAAGCATATCAATGACCAATCTAGTATCTACTTTTGGTAGTCCAGACTTCATTGAATTTTCAAAGTCGTCAAACCTCTTAACAATATCTTCAATGCCGCTCATCTTTATTTTTATAACTTAGTTTATATAATAATTTTTCTGATTTCTCCTACTATTGCCCGCCTTTTTTCAAATAACAATAGAATTTCAATCAACTTGCGATTTACAAAATGATAACGGTTTTGTTTAAAGCAAACCCTCGAATTATACCTATTATGTATAGACTTCTTTTGACTACCCTAATTATAGAGGAGTTCTCAAACTGAACTTTAAAAATACTTATATCACAATTAGAACGCAACTACTTTGACTCAATTTGTTTGAATCCAATATCCTTCTAAAAGTACGGACCAAAACCAGAGGATATTCATACTTACTCTTTTAACGTGATGTCTTTTTCTATTTTTACCATCCCAAATTTTGTAACATCTTTTGACCAACAACTGTATGGTGGTGATCAAAATAGAACAGGCCTTGATTAGAGGTTTTACGCTAACAATTCACTAATATTCAGAAAACAATATTCAGACTGGACAGCAGAGTGGTGGAAATAGGCATACTCTATTCCTAAGGATGTTCATCCAGCTTGTGATGATCATGGGTACAATTGCCACGTTAACCAAAACTCGCCAGTATGGTTCTTTCCTGGGTCCTTTAATCATTCTACTACTCGGTATTGTATCGTTCCTTCCAATGTTTCCACCTTAATTCCAATTCTAAACACAGAATGTTCATACAACGAATATCCTTTGCTAAATTCAGATTATGAACTAAAAATGTGCCAAGTCGATTCAAGATCATGTAAATATTGTCAGGTCCACTTTAGACGTCAACGTAATATCAAATGATT
>DATELO010000198.1:0-5575 GCA_035276505.1 Candidatus Nitrosocosmicus sp. | reverse complement strand
GACTGATGTTGAGGGTATTTATGATTCGGATCCCAGAATTAATCCCAACGCCATGCTATTCGATTCTATAGATGTTAAAAAATGTATAGATATGCTGAGAAATGAAAACTCTGTGGCTGGAACCTATGACCTTATGGATCTCATAAGTTTAAAAGTAATTGAAAGATCAAGACTTTCGACAGTAGTTTTTAAATCTAGTGTCGAAAATATTGAAAAACTAGTTTTGGATAAAATTCACAAAGGTACAGAAATTACTATATCGTCCTGATATCTCCCGAATATTCCTCTATTCCATCTTTAATAATTTTCGAATAAATGCTAGTCCCCTGTTCAATTGCTAATGGTTTTGATTGGGCTTTCGCAAATCCGGATTCGTCTGTCAAATAAATTATCATTTGATTATTATATATTATTTTTCCAGCAAAAATTCCTTCACCAACTGGCGCAAAACCATTATTGTTTTCTTCTTTCTTGATGGTATAAGTAAGCATTGCAAAACCGGTGTAATCAAATAATTTCAATTGAGCTTCCTTGGCCCTTTTTTGACCTATAAAAGCTGCTTCATTATACTTCATGACTCTAACTTAAATGAGAAAATAATCGTATTAAAATTTGCTAGTGAGATCAATTTGTAAAGCCACATAAAGTAATATTTCGATACATAATTAATATGTGTTTATTAGTAGGCATTACGATTTAATTTTAATGGCCTTCATCAATGGATTGGAATGGGTTATTATAATATTAGTTATTGTAGTCATCTTCTTTGGTGCCAAAAAAATACCTGAATTGGCTCGCTCAATGGGAAAAGCCACTAGCGAATTTCAGAAAGCTAGGATGGAAGCGAAAAAAACGATTGAAAATGGATCAACGATTGAAGAAATTGAACAGCGTTCTGTTGACAGAGAAAAATTAGAGTCAATTGCGGAAACCTTAGGTGTTGATTACACAAACAAGGATGATCAAGATCTGAAAAATGCTATCGATGAAAAATTAAAAAAACAAGGTTCGCAATAATTAAGAAATAATTTGAGAATATACAGCTCCGAAGACTACAAATATAATGTCAAATACAGTGCAGATTGAATGTCAAAAGATGGTATCCTTGACGATTATGATAACGAAAATGTTACGATTGGTGTTTTAGGAAGCCATTCTGCCTTAGAAATTTTGGATGGTGCTAAAGACGAAGGCTTTAAAACCGTTTGTATATGTCAAAAAGGTAGAGAACTTCCTTACCAAAAATTCAAACGATTATCTGATGAAATCCTAATTTTAGATAATTTTTCGGATCTGATACTTGAGGAAAATCAACAAAGATTACGTGATCTAAATACAATAATAGTCCCTCATAGATCCTTTGTGGTTTACTTAGGGATTGATAATATCGAAAAGAAGTTAAAGATCCCTATTTTTGGTAATAAATATATTCTAAAAGCTGAAGAAAGACAGCTACCTAGAAATCAGTATTACCTTCTTAGAGAATCAAATCTGATGCTGCCTCGTATCTTTAAGTCTCCAACTGAAATCGATGGTCCTGCAATAGTTAAAATTCAAGAAGCAAAACGAAGTCTTGAACGAGCATTTTTTATAGTAACTTCATATGAGGATTTTAAGAACAAGTCTGATAGTAGGATAAATTCAGGCATGATCAACCAAGATGATCTTAATTCCTCGACGATAGAACAATATTTAATTGGAACTTACTTTAACTTTAATTATTTCTATTCTCCCCTTGACAACGATGTAGAATTCTTGGGAATAGAAAGAAGGCTTCAAAGTAACATTCATGATTTTACAACATCAATCCCTGCTAGAAATCAACTTGACATTCAGATTGATTTGCAGAACATTGAAGTTGGTCATACTCCGGCTAGTATTAGAGAATCGTTGCTAGACAAAGTATTTAAGATGGGGGACAAATTTGCAAACACATGCTTAAAAGAATATCCACCAGGTATTATTGGCCCCTTTTCGCTCCAAAGCGTGGTAACAGTCGATCTCGATATTATAGTTTATGATGTATCTCTGAGGGTTCCAGGTAATCCTATCCTTGCAACTACTTCTCCTTACACTAAGTATAAATATGGAGAAACATTTGGGGTAGGCAGAAGAATTGCAATGGAAATTAAAAAATCATTGAAAGAATCAAATCTAGCCAAACTAGTAACTTAATAGAAACCATATCCCTTTAATGATATGATTACTATCGGATAAATTAAAGTATAATTAAGATATTTATATAGCAAATTGTCATGCTCTCATGATTTAGAGTTGATCGCTAAATCCAGATTGAGGAAACAATCTCATTAGTCAATTCTTTTCAGAATATAGATTCTTCAAAATGTCTTGTATGGAATCCTCTATTGTTTTAAACTTCTCCAACAGATTTCCTCCCCCTTGACCAAAATATTTCGTCCCTCCACCTGAACCACCAAAATTACGAGCTATACTACTTGCAATAATACTAGCGTTAATTTTCTCTGCTATTATTTTTCCGCAGAATACAACAATTTTAATTGATTTTGATTCTTGCATAATTAACCCGATATAAATCAGATTATGATCCTTTTCTGTTGAAAGCTTTCCAGCTGCTAGATGAAACTCCTCATCATGGTTTTCATCACGATTTAGATAATAATTAATTTTTGCATTTTTGATTCCAGGAATCAACTCCAAATTTTTTGCGTCCTTTAGAATTTTCTCAATAAACAACGGAGATGTGTTTCTCAGGATATTTCTTAACTTTTTTTTCGACTTATCAAAATCCTCAATAGTCTTTGATAAAGTCTCTAGTAGTTTTTCCCGACTAGTTCCAAGTTTTGTAGCTAGCGAATAAATTTGATCATCTTGAATTTGCACGCGGTTTAAAGCATTCTCTCCGGAGACAAATTCGATTCTAACAACACCGTCTTGAATTCTCTCCGTCTTTAGTATTTTTATTAGTCCAATTTCGCCAGTATTAAAAACATGTGTGCCTCCACAAGCTTCAATATCTAGTCCCCCCACTTTTACAATTCTTACATTATTAGACGGTACTACTCCACCTTGGTAAATACTAAACCCATAATTTTGTTCGGCTATTCCTCTATCATAAAAATTAATTGAGACCGGCAAGTTCTGTCTAACTATCTCGTTTGCTCTTTTTTCAATCTGCTGCATTTGTGACCTCGATAATGAAGAATGATGAGTTATGTCCAATCTGGCATACTGTTCCTCTTTAAAAGCCGAATTTTGCCAAACCCAAGATCCCAAAATGTTTTTGGATGAGTGATTAATGATATGTGTAGATGTATGATTTCGTGTAATAGCGTCTCTTCTTTCTTTCTCCACTACACAGCTTAAGATTTCGCCTTCCTTTGATTCAAAACTTCCTTCGACGTGGTGGATTACTATATCTCCAATTTTTACAACATTATTTACCTTGGAGGGACCAATATATCCATGATCTGGCTCTTGCCCACCACCTCGAGGATAGAAGCCAGTCCTATCAAGAACCACGAAATTTCCTTCAAAGACTTTTACGACTCTAGCAGAAAAAACTAACTCTAGAGGATTCTTGTAATAAAGCAATTTTGTTCTCTCCAATGTGCTAAAATCAAAATTATCTTTAAAGGCAAAATCATTTTTTTCAACCTTTTGGGGTTTATTAATTGAGTGAATTTCAGCTAGTCGAGTATAGAAGTTTGTTGGTATTGAATCTAATAATCCAACTTCGACTAAATAATCAGGAGTTACACCATCAGATTCGTAAAGCCTCAATAAATCATCTATACCCAATTTATTTTTCTGTTTCTTAATTTTCGATGCTATCGTTGTTATGCGATCTTGAGTTTCTGAGAATCTTTCAGATTCAATTTTTAATATGGTGTGAATATCTTCTCTATAGTCTTCCAATTCAGGATACATTGAGGATAATTGTTCGATATGTAAATCCACAACGTCTGATATTCGAAGATCAAGTTTTAGCTGTTTCAAAAGTGATAACGTTCTTCTTAATAAAACTCTTAGATTATAACCTCCTCCTACATTCGAGGGTAATGAACCATCACTAATAGCAAAGACCAATGTTCTAACATGATCGATAATTGTATATAATGACTCAAATGGGACTACTATCTTTTGTAATTTGTCAACATCTATTCCCATCTCATTTGCAATTTGCCTCCTAGTTAAAGATAAATCGTTATTGAATTCTAGTCTAGTCGATACTCTTTTAAAATAGTCGGATAACAGATTTTTAATTTCTCTAGAGTCTCCTAAAGAACTTGAGGAGTAGATTTGCTCTTGACCCAATATTTTTGTTAAAACATGATCGAAGGTACAGTCATAACTAGTGGGAGTTCCATTGGTTATCCATGCTAACCTCTCCAAACCTGCACCCATATCAATAATTTTATTTTTCATGACTTTGTAATTATTTTCGGTGCCTTCAAATTCAGTAAAAACTGCATTTCCCAATTCAAGACCCCTTACAAAATATTCCAAAGAACTGCCAAATGCTCCCGCACCAATCCACACATCCTCAACAAATGTAATTTCTGTTGGTGAAATTCCAAATACATCTACCAAAAGGTTAAAATCTAAATCTATACAATGATCTTTCCAATATCCTCCAGGGGAGTCGGCGTCACAGGTTTGACCAATCATACAAAATGAAGTATAATGTCTTCCGGTAATGCCCACGTTTTCTATATCATTGAATCTCAAGCACATCTGTGGCACTATAAGAGGATTTTTAGGCAATTCAAAAATGACGCGATTTTCTGCAATTCTTTGAAAATCAACTATAGACGCAATAGTGTAGTACAGGTCTTCTCTCCATCTACACACTACTGGGTACCTATTTACTATCTCGTGGCTATTACTCTCAAAATATTTCTTTATCTCATTCCATGCTTGTGTATATCCAAATCTCTTTTCAGTTGGTGGATTGCCAATAAAACTATAGTTCTCATGATCAGGACAAATCGCTTTCTGAGTAATCGACCAAAAGAATCGTCCACAAACAGTACAACCCTGTCTAGTAAATCCTAAATTATCAAATAATGAAACATTATAATATTTCTTATAATCGGACGAAAATAGGGAAAGAAGTTCTGACTTATTCAAATTGAAAATTAACTAATATGAAAGAGGATATTAATGCTTTTAAATTATGGAAAAATGAAAATTGAATTTTTATGTTGTAATTGCTTCATTAATAAACTTGATGTATGTATCCTTTGGTGCTGCACCAATTGTTCGTTTAATTTCTTTGCCGTCCTTGAAAATCAACAAAGAAGGAATCGACTGAATACCGTATTTCATTGCGATTTCTTGGTTTTCATCTACATTTAATTTTACTACCTTTACCTTATCAGAGTAGGACTGTGCTATTTGTTCCACAACAGGTCCAACCATTCTACAGGGACCACACCATTCAGCCCAAAAATCAACAAAGACAGGCTTATCTGCTCTTAATACCTCGGAATCCCAATTCCCAGTTGTTACATGAGTGACATTGTCGTTTCCCATGTTAATTATAATGCGATAACGGTATTTGAATATTTGTTGCCGTTTAAATATTGCTAAT
>DATELO010000197.1:0-6346 GCA_035276505.1 Candidatus Nitrosocosmicus sp. | reverse complement strand
TTATATATTATTGGTTAAAAAATTACGAGACAATTGTTGCAGTTTAAATTTTCCTATCCAAAGTGTTCAATAATTTTTATGATTTTAATATCCTTGATGACATCACTCTCGACCTTATCAAGTAATGAATTTAGCATATTTGCCAGTAAGAATGAGGATGATTTCGAAAGAATACAATCAGGTTCACAAGGCTCAAAGTGTGAGGCGGGAGAAGACAACAACAATTCATGCAATAACATTAGCATAAGTAGACAAGGCGATGGTAGCCAAGGTAATACAGTACAAGTGTCCAAGCAGAATTCAAAGTGTGAGGCGGGAGAAGACAACAACAATTCATGCAATAACATTAGCATAAGTAGACAAGGCGATGGTAGCCAAGGTAATAATCGCGACTCGGAAGATGACGATGCAGACAAACAAGATAATACAGTACAAGTGTCCAAGCAGAATTCAAAGTGTGAGGCGGGAGAAGACAACAACAATTCATGCAATAATTTTAATCTTCAGAATATTATAGAAAGTAAATTAAAGCTGATAAGCCATACTAGACCTTAACAACAAAAAATTTTGCAGTAAAATAAAAGATCAGATTCTTTATCTTTAATATTCCAAACCTAACCATAGTTGTTTATGTGTTTTACAATAATCATGTTACCACTAGATATCCCTGCCTATATTGCTATTTTAGAGATGCATATACGGAGTCAAAGTCTGACGATACTATAATACATATCACAATCAAAAAGATTTGGTTTCATTTCTTCTAGGATTAATCATACTTTAAATTTTAAGAAAACTCAGACATCGCGGGTTCATATCATTATATGCACGTTATTTCAGGATCAATAACATACACTGGCGTTAGAGACTACCTGATGGAGTTACTGGTGTTGAATTGTGTTTGATTCTTTTGTGTTTAATTCAGAAAAAATTCTTGATAGAGAAGTAAGGTAAAAGTATAGATTTGGTATCTATTTTAGTTCTTGATGCTATAAATTACCAGAATTGCTGGCTTTGGTATCATTAATTAATTCAGTTGATATTGTAATTTTTCCATCGATTTTCCATTTTGCACCTGCCTGATGTTTACCCTCAGAACCATTGGCTCTCTGAATCTCAATCTCTACATCATCGAAAGTATATGTCACTTGTAGATCCTTTCCAGTTAATTTATCAATTACCTTAGAAATCATATCAGACCATTCTGAAAGGTGTTCTTTAGAACCTTTAGATTTATCAGAAGTACCATATGAATTTGCACTGTCACTAGTGTTAGAAATTTCGCTCATGAATACTCATATCAATTATTGTTTAAATAGATATCACTAAGATAATGACTTTACTTCTTTAGCAGAGGGGTTAGAAGAACATCGCAGAGAGAATATCTTTCAAAAATTGTTTAAGCTAGTAGCCTTACCTATCATTTGATTTCTTGACAGCCTTATTGGTAATACAGTACCTGGTTTGGACTTGTAGGCTGGAACACCTATTCCAATAGCAATCATGGTCTCCATTTGCAAATCGGTAGGAGAAAAAAAGGCATTTACCTCATTATCATAAAATGTAGAACCGGAAGCACCTATACCACACGCGTAGGATAAAAGATATATTTTTCCTGCAATTACTCCTGCTTCAAACTGAGCTGCCCGATATCCCCTGTTTCCTAAAGTGTGGAGCACCATTTTCAGGTCAGCCATAAGGAAAATTACAGCACTGGCGTTAGCAAAAAGGGATTGATCAAGACAAAGATGGCCGGAATAATTCTCTGTAGGCCTTTCTCTCAAAAATTCCAGAGTATTTGTATATTTGTCTAAATAATATCCTCCGCTAGGTAAACCCTCAACTGAATTAACCAAAACAAAAAAGTCGATCAAGCCAGAATTATCTGTCTTGTAATCTAATGGAATATTCCCGCCGAGATGAAAGGAATTCAAAAGGATGGTGGAAAATATACTAGAGGAAATAGATAGTTTTGAAAAGCGTCGAGAGGATCCTCTTTTCAAGATTACTTTACCAATATCAGGTATATTTTTATATATACTATCATCATCAAACGGATGTATTTTGAGGTTGTATAATTTCTTTATATTGTTTTTTTCTTGGTTCTTTCTAATTCCATTGATTGCATGTGCTTTAGCCCACGAAATAACCTCATTTTTATCGACTAGTTTTGAACTATCATATATCTTCCATATATCAGGATAAAAAGTCTGCTCGAAAGAAAGAGGATATATTTTATGGGAAAGTGGTTCTATAGAAGTTTGGGACTGAGGGGGGAAAATGCCTTGAGAAATTCTGTCACTATTTTTCACGGTAGGAAGGGAACTACTATCAATAGAAGCAATAAGTATTGAGGCTTCATCATGGGTTAGTAGTCCTAACAGATGGTTAACTTGATCATCCATAAATCCCATCTTTAACCGGATATTAAATCCCATTGACTTGACAACAGCGAGCAGGTTTGCTACGATTACACCCAAATCCCAAAACCAGTGCCTGTAAGAACGAGCTTGATATTTCCATGAATTTCTCCAGGAATTGGAAGTAAATATTAGCGATATTGGTGATTTGAGGATTTCCATGTTGTTTCCGGCATATGAGGAAAGAATTTTTCTATAATCTCCTGATCGGATGGATACTAGACTAAATTCGCCAGGATTAAAATGATATACTCCAGCATCCAGATCATCGGCAACAAATTCGTTGCATACAAGATAGACTTCAATTGGATAGAGTGCGCCCGTGGCAGAAGCAGCACGCATATAAAAAGTTCCTGAATCAAACCTTAATTGTCTTGTAACCCCGCAAGTAAAAAACAGAATTGATGACAAGTCTGTTAATCTCATGGGTTGATAAGGATGAGTAGTGGTATCAAATTTATCTTCATGTAGGTCCATTCGGGCTGATTTTTCTTTTTTAAATACATCACATCCTATTGCCTGTATTGCATTCATGGAAGGTATTGGAAACTCTGATGGAAGTGTACTGGAAGATAAATTTACATATATCTTAAAAGGATTGGGACGATTCCTCCAGTCTAGATAATGATGAGAGTTCAATACACTAGCTTGGGAATGTTTTGTTTTTTCATGGTAGTATAATGAATCCTCAATATTGTCGTTCATGTGATGTCATCCATAAGGGACCAAAATATTTAAAGAAAAGATAGCAAATTGACGATTGTTACGATGCACTAGTTCACGAAATTTTTGCGACTAGGGCTTTGTGAATCAATAAGATAATAGATATTCCCACAAATTAAAAGACAATGATACGTGGTCCACAAACAGTGTATAATGTTAATTAAGTGGATTGAGCCTCAGCTGGACTTTTCATTAATAACATACTTACCTTTTCTACAACCGTGGTGGGGCTAATGGGCTTTATAGCAAATTCATCAGCACCATAATCAAGGACTCGAGTTTTGTTATTTTCATTCTCAGCCAATGCAAAAATCTTTATTTCATTGCTTACTTTTCTGATATTTACAATTAGCATAGGCCCACGGTCTGCTGCTATAGCCCCATTCACAAATACTACATCAACTTTGTAATCTAACTCTTTTAACTTGTCTAAACATGCTTCAGCACTTTTAGCCTTGAATACTTTAAATTTAGTCAATGTAAAATGGCCAGCCAAGATATTTGAAACATCAATATCATCTTCTACCAAAATAATAGAATGTTTGTGATCTGCATCAAAGTCAGTTAGCAACTATAAGATTCCATGGTAATTCCAATAAATGAATCTTTCCGGCAGCCGGCTATATTCTCGTGAAATATGATAAAAGATAGCAATGTGTATTCTAATTCAAATTAGTGACACAGTCTAAAGTTAATCCTCGTCAAGCCGGATTTATGAATATATAGTTGTTGCATAGAATTCTCTATCTAATGTACGAAGATTGTTTATTGGATCGGTGGTCGCATTTTCAGGTTTCCATTTAGTAGCCAAAAAGCGTCGAGACCTTAATCAGATTCAGAATTAGAACTAGAACCAGTAATAAGTGCTGGGGCCGGAACAATCACTATTGGTTTGCCGATTGCTTTTATTAACTCATCTTGTATGTAAACTAAATTTCGTTGAATCTCAGTTTCATTGTCGTCATTTAATGCAAGAATAGCATTGTTTGTATAATTTAGTAGTTTTTCGTTTAGCAAGGGATCCGATAAGAAATGGGAGGTAAGATTTGTCTTGGAAGCAGTTTGATTGTCTTGGCTTGTCTGGTTTGCAGAATTAGTATTTATGACTGGTCCTGTTGAATTGGATGTCGTCAAATTCACAGAATTAGTTTGTCCATCAACGGGGTAAATATTGGATATGGTAAAAAAAATTGAACCTAATGATAGTACAATAGGAATGACGAATATATATTGGGATTTTCTCATAATGGAAACTTGGTTATCATTATTTATATAATTGCTGTTAGGAAAGCAGCACAATAAACAGGAATTTCTTATTGAGAACCCCATCAGACAAGACTTTAATAGATTACATGAAAGCGGTAGGAATACGATAGAAATCAGGTTAATCTATGTAATAAAATTGGTTAGAGTTTATTAAGATGGAGTGGAAGTTAGACTTCCCCATAAGTATGTGGTAAGGAATTAGAGTGGTGTTTACTGGCTACTATTTGACCCTGCTGACAGGGCATTTGATTGGTTCTCTGATTCAACATACTGTTCTCTTTCCAACCCCGTTCCCAACGAGTTATTCTCTGGAGCAATAGATGAATCATTTGCCAAGAGTTCCTGATTTCCTGATGTCAAGTTTTGTAACTCTTGAATTGACCCAACGCCTTGATCTGATTGGTTGGCTGAACCACTGCTGGCGGATTGGTTGGCTGAACCACTGCTGGCGGATTGGTTGGTTTGATTACCGCCCATCATTCCCGTGGTCAAATTATTAAAGGCTTGGCCTATCTCATCAAGTATATTTTGTCCATATGCCACTTGAGAAATTGGGATAAAAATTACTGAAAGTAGCAATAAATACAGATATTTCATCATGTTGATGTGTACATAATGATTTAAATAGATGTACTTAAATTCTAATCTAAAAAATCTGGCTTAAGTTATTCGGAGCTAGTTGTATGTATGTTAGTAAAGAGTGATAATTACTTTTCAGATAATTTCAACAACTATAGGACGGATATTTTATTTTATCAGTCAGATACATTTTTCTGTGCAATAATTTTTGTTGGTTTGACTCTAATTATCAATTCACCAGGTACAGCATTTCTTTTTCCATATCTTTCGGCATCCTCGTTTCCCATGTAACGTTCGGCAATGCGAGTAGTATACTTTAAAAGTTCCTCTGGTTTTGGAAATCGATCAATATCAACAACCCCATTGATAATTACAAACGAATAAGGAGGTGTTTGATCATCTACACATAAACAAACTTGAGGATTAGAAAGTAGTTGTCTAGCCTTGACAGATTTACTGTAAGTTGTAAAAATAATCAGTAGATCAATAGCAGGTTGACTCAAATCCCCATCAACTACAAACCAGACAGGAGCGACATGAGGTTTGCCGGTGAGACTTGCAGTTGATATTTTGGCAGTCATGGTTCCCTTATTTAGAAAGGTATAGATTTCATTACTAGTCATTTGTGCCATATTATGATTTAGCTATACGACCGGATAATTAAAATTTTGATTGTAGTACCCACAAGGTTTGTCAGACAATAGCAAAAAAATCGCAGATAGTAATAAGAGTAAATCTAGGCACTTGAAACATTGGAATTATGCTAGCCACAGACAATTGAATGTTAATTCGGATTCGTAGGTATAATCAATCCAAAATTCACTCACCTATGGTAAAGGATGGAAGCTACAAAAATCGGTAAAAAAATAATAGTGAAATGTATTATATAATATTTTATAGTAGTAGTAAACTGATAAAAAAAGATAAGATTTTTTTTATGTTTTAAAATTTAGGTAGACAAATTCCGATTTAAAGTATAGTAACAAGTATCCAAACTATGATGTAATTAATTTCAACTATACATTTCAATTACAATGAGTAGTATAACAAAAAACTATAAAATTGGAATATTTTCAATGTTCATTGCAGCAGCCTTAATCGGTTCAATAGTAACCTATGGCGACAACTATGCATATGCAGGTGGAAAGAAGAAACACAACGATGCAGAGCAGGAAATTGAACAAGGACAAGAAAATGCACAAAACGGACAATGTGTTTCTGGTGAATTCACATTAGCTGGATGTAACAATGTTGGTCTATTATTCCAAGTTAACGAAGGCGAATTGGCACTAGCCCAACAATAATTTTTTTAAATCAAGATCGATAGTGATCTGTAGTCTATTTCGGCCTAATACGTT
>DATELO010000196.1:0-4659 GCA_035276505.1 Candidatus Nitrosocosmicus sp. | reverse complement strand
TGATGGAGCAAAAGGAGGTAATACAGGTAACGATACAGAAATAATAGAACCTGCGGAGTATCGAGAAGGCGACGATGATAACCAGCAGAATAAGAACGATGAGAATAAAAAGTCAAGAAATGACCTCTTAAAGAGATTTTTTCCAGATATACTAAAAGCCATTGGTAATAAAGCGATAAAAGAGAGCCCTCCTTCTTTACAAGAACTCGAGGTCTATCTGCAACAATATCTTTCAAATTTACAAAAAACTGAGTCTCAAAGTTTTAAGGATGGTAATGGGGGAGAAATTAGTGATTCAGATAAGAAAAATAGCCTCTTCCAAAATACCCAAACTACACAAACCCACTCTTCAAACACCCTCACAAGCCAAAGAGGCAGGAGATTTGGAATTGAGTTTAGAGATACAGAGATGGCAGATAACAGGCTTCCTATTGTTACCGAACTCATTAAGAAAGGTTATCTGACAGACTCAGACAGGTGGTTAAACAAAAAGGGATTTGTGAAAATGGGAGAGCAAATACTAGTTGAAATTATAAAATCTTTAAAGGCAGACAAATTGGGAATGCATGAAACAAAGTTTACTGGATATGGTAGCATTATAGAAGAAACTTCAAGAAGGTTTGAACATGGAAATGAGATTGCAAATATTAACATTAACTCAACGATAAGAAACTTTATAGAAAGATTTTATGACATCGATAAGAAAAGATCCAATAATCAGATTTCGAGAAATAAAATTGAATTTCCCCTCGATATTTCCTATGAGGACATTGAAGTATACGATACTTTAGAAGAAATTCAAGTTTCGACAGTTTATTGTATTGATTTGAGTTCTACAATGAAGTATTCGTCCATGTATAACGAATTAAGTAGAATAGAAGCTTCAAAACGTGCACTTTGGAGCTTGTACATTTTAAACAAAAAGTTCTTTCCATTAGACATAGTCCATACCATTGGATTTGGTTCAATTGCCACCAGGATTGATTCAATTGATATTCCTTTTCTAAAAACATTTGAACCAAATGCTGATTTTTTACACTATACAAACTATCAATCTGCCTACAGGTTGGCCAAAAAGATTCTGAAAAAAGATGGAGTGAAAAATAAAAGAATAGTAATGATAACTGATGGGCATCCAAGTGCATGCTATATTGATGAAAAAAATGAAAGAGACAGGATTATGAGACAGAGACCCTATTCGCATTTTTACAAACCTGATCCAAAAAGAATCGGTGTCCAAAACTCTGAAAATAACAGGGTAAAGTTTGACATACATGAAAGCCAAACAGTCTATTTGTGTTACCGATACCGCCAAATAGACCAATATATCGGTGAGCAAACAATAATGGATGCAAGGAAATTGAAAAAAGATGGAATTGACATTGACACCATCATGGTTAGTGAAGAAGATACGTTACTAGATTTTGTAAATGAACTTGCAAGGTCTGTTGATGGAAAATCTATTTATATAAATCCAAAAGATATTGATAAAGTCCTTATAACTGATTATTTGTCAAATAAAAAGAAAATGATTAAAGGATAAGGCTATTATTGCCCGCTTTGAAAGAATTCCAGCATTTTTATTATATCAAGGGTATTACTAGAATTGTCCGAACTATTAGATCCTAGTAATGATGATGATTGATTTTCAAACTGACTACTACCACCGAATAATCCCGAACTGTTTGTTCCAAAGAGTGCTGCGAAAGGATTGAAACTGGAATCATTTTGAAGTGCAGTATTATTGCCAAACCCGGATTCTGAAAATAATTTGTCTAGGAGCATCAAATCTGTTTGATTATTGGCAGAGGATGAAAATAGTGATGCTAAACCTGAATCACTAAAAAAAGGATTAGTGGAGGTAGTAGAGTTATCTGAAAAAGTTGGAGAAGATGACAACATTGCAAAGGGACCAAGTAAATTTCTTAACTCAGAAAGATTGAATCCTTCACCTGTGCTGCTGCTGCTGCTGCCTCCAAGCAAGCCAGTGGAGCCAAGTGATTTGTTAAAGAGGTCGTTCAATCCACCAAATGAACTGTCATTGTTTAAAAAAGGTGCAATAGAATGATTTGAAAAGACATCTCCCTTACAAAGGCTAGATAAAATTTGAATATTACATAGGGTTTCAGAGTTAAGTCCAGAACCCATTAAAGAGGTAAGATTGGATGGAATGGAACCTACAGCCGATGTTGCTGATGAATTAGCGAAGAGATTTTCTAGTGTAGACCGGGTTGTATCATTTAGACCCAAGGAGCTTAGCAAACTGTAGGGACTATTTGAGAGGTCTTTCATGCTAAGCGAAGAGAATAAACCCTCTAAAAATGGCACCCTTTCTTTTATCGCTGAGAAGCTGCTAGAATTTGCTAACTTATTAAGAGAATCAGTCAAATTAGTCATTGAGTTGATCTTAAAAGAGTAAATCATTTTGTTTGCTATTGGCAGAGAATCTTGAACTTCATTTGTATCGACCTCATAGCTAAGTGAGTATAACTTATTTCCTAAAATGGTGCCGATTTCAATATCATCGATGCTTGAATTACCGTCATAACTTCTCGTTACCAATTTATATGCAGGATTTCCAGCTAACATCGAATCAGTTGATGCCTCTACAATGGTAACATCAGCATCTTGTTCCTGAATGGAGTTTGCTTGGTCCTCCAGGTAAGAACTAATGTTTATAGGGTTATCAGATATTGGTGGATAAAACTCCTCCACGTAAACATCAAACCATGAAATGTAGGTCTGAGGGTAATCACTTGAATCATCATATGCGGGGAAGAAGCTAGCTTGTTTTACGGTCTCATTAGAATTGCTTTCATCAATTAGAAAATTAGAAGGATACTTTATTGAAATCCCCATTTCGCTATTCTCATAATTATTAAAGACCAAACTATCATTGCTGCCTGATGCAGAACTAGCCAAAGTTGCTACGGAGCTTTGTGCAAATGCCGAGTTTATGTTGGATTGATAGAGGCTGATACTATCTATTTGGGCATCATGACTTTCGGATGTTGTAGTTACAACTCCAACTCCCAATAACAGTAGAGCGGAGGCAAACGTAATAACAAAAAGAAACGATGAGCTATTAACTGAATTTTGAGATTTTGTCAACAATGGGTATTAAATTGAAGGTATAAAAATATTTTACTGTACGATTTTATTCATACAATGATAATATTATAACTTTTTAAAATCGTTTGGCTAAATAAAAGTAAAGATGTCAGATAACAAGAATAATTTTAATACCGATATTACAGACGAAGATGAGCTAGATGAAATAAGAAAAATTGCCGAAATGCTTAATGCTGACGAGAAAGTGCTTGTAGTTGCTAGGCAGTCAAGGATAAAGCCTGGAGGTTCTCACTTTTCTCCAAACGTTATTTATGCTACCGATAGACGAATAATCTTAAGAGATCCGAGCATGCTTGGATTAAAACAAGACATAATCGATATACCCTATAACGTAATTACTAATGCAAAAATTGAAAAAGGGCTTTTGTCTGCCTCGGTTATATTCCATGCACCCGGATTGTTTAACCCCAATTTGCCAGAGAGAGTCCCTGGAGTTAAGAGACTCGAAACCAACGATCATGGAGAAAACGGAATAATCGATGCCATTCCCAAGAAAAAAGCTGAGGACTTGCTTGAAGTAATTAGATACGGAATTGCTCATGTTAGGGCACCGACAACTGCGTTCGGAGCAGCAGGAAGTGGACCGGCAGGTACAAGTGGGGGCGGAGACCAACATCACCATCACCATGAGCAGCAAATATCTCATGCTGACGAACTAGAAAAATTGGCGAATCTAAAGGAAAAGGGCATAATCTCAAAAGAAGAGTTTGAGAAAATGAAGGACAAGATTATTCATGGAAATTCAGGGAGTAGTGCTAGTAAATGAGACGTGCGATTCAAATCAATTAAGTGAAGAGATAGACAACTAGGGAGAGAGCGAGTTTTAAGATTTTGAAACTCTAAATAATTTTATTTTGAAACAAGATGAGTTTCATGTTTGTACCAATTTGCTTTTAAATGACATTGGAGTATATTGTTATATTGCTTAAGAGAGACAACAATTTCTCAAAAGACAGTTTTGTACAACTTTTGAGCAACAAATCTAGTCTTTTTTTGATTCTCTCGATAGCGGTTCTTAGTATCGCTATTTACCCCATTATTATCCCTCACATTACTCACCCTTCAATGATCTACCATATTATCTTGCATATGATAAGTTTTGATGTGGCGCTCTTTTTGACTACCATTTCTGTTATTTCTTATAAAAAGACAGCAAGCAAAAAAATTCTCTTTACAGCATTAAGTTTTGGATTTTTACTAGTTACTGAATTTTTGTATTTGCTTCAATCAAGCAATTTGCTGGGCGCTTTTTATATACCTTTAATAGAGGTTGAATTCCCACATGTTTTGCTGTTAATAATGTTAGGATTGTTTGCTGCAGGTGTTTTGAGGTTAGAAAGAAAATGAAGACAGATTCAATTTACAAAGACAGTGAAATTTCGGCAAACGGAAATAACAGAGGCACAATTCTAAAAATAATCAATTCGTTTCCAGGAATAAGATATAGAGATATTCTAAGGTTAACAAAGTTGAACAACGGCACCCTATCTCATCATTTATCTACTCTTGAGAAGCGCTCCATAATAA
>DATELO010000195.1:0-2065 GCA_035276505.1 Candidatus Nitrosocosmicus sp. | reverse complement strand
AAATATATATAAAAAATTCTTTGAAGTTTATGAACCTGACTCGTATAATTTGCATATTCCATAGCGGTATTATATCTTCTTATCACTTGATGTACAGATGTCAATATTGCATAATTTTGATTATATTGGCATATAGAGACTGCATTATATTGTTCTCTACATATTACAAGTAACAGCAATCGTATATGTTGAGCAAACAAGGATCAGAATCATCAGAAAATAACAATAATGATAATGGCAATAACATATTACAGATCAAGAACCTTTCTAAGGTTTACTATACAAATGGTGGTAGCAGGAATAATAATATTGATTCAGACGATAAATACACGGTTCTAAGTAATATTAACATAGACATTAAAGATGGAGAATTCGTTACCATTGTAGGACCATCAGGCTGTGGCAAAAGTACATTACTGAATATAATTGCAGGCATCGACAAAGAATATAGCAGTGATGGTGAAATAATATTAAATACTAGATGTTCTGATTCTATAACTAAAAATAATAACAATAATACTAATAATCCTAGTAGCACTCATCCCAACCAAGACAAGATTTTGATATTTCAAGAGCCAGCTCTTTTTCCATGGCTTACAGTTACTGGGAATGTGGAATTTGGCTTAAAAGTAGCAAAATTACCAAGGGACAAAAGAAAAGCAATAGCTAAGCACTATATAGAAATGGTTCAGTTATCAAATTTTGCAAATGCGTATGTTCATCAATTATCAGGTGGAATGAAACAACGAATTGCAATCGCTCGAGCTTTAGCAATAGATCCAAAGATTTTATTGATGGATGAACCATTTACTGCACTTGATGTAAATACAAGACAGATGTTACAACGACAATTACTTCAAATTCATCAAGCTACACATAAGACAATTCTTTTTGTAACACATAATATACATGAGGCTGTGACATTAGGAGACAGAGTTATTCTCCTTTCTCGAAAACTTGCAGGCATAAAGAAACAATTTACAATCGATCTTCCTCACCCAAGGGATCCTAACCATCCTATTGTAGATGCCATGACAAAGGAGATTATCAACGAATTTAGAGAGTTTGAACTAGAAGGTCTTGGAACTGTAGAAGAATATAATGATAATGGTGATCTAGTGGCAGCTGCCCCAGTTAATATTTAAGAAGTTTCGAAAAAATATAGATTATGGTTTAAGAAATTTGTGAAACATCAAATGCAATTACAAAAATTACAGAATAAGCATAAAAAACAAGAACAATTGCGTGATCTAAAAAGAAATAAGAGAGGAACAATACTTCTTGTTGACGATGAGCCGGATAGCTGTTTGGTTTACCAGCTTGTATTAGAAGAGGTTGGATTTGTATGCATTTCATATACAGACTCAGTTAAAGCTCTGAAAGAATTCAAAGCATACTTTTATGATTTGATTTTACTTGATATCAAAATGCCTACACTAAATGGATTTGAACTTGGCAAGAAAATAAAAGAGGTTGATAGTGCAATAGAAATAATTTTCATAACAGCTTTAATGGAGCATTATAGAAATGTACTAGACCAACAATCATATTCTCAACTCATTAATAATACTACCACATACATCCAAAAACCAGTTGAAAACGAAGAGCTAGTAAAAACAATAACTCAAATACTAAGAACAGGAAATGCAGATTAGGCTTTACCGATAGATATATTATATTACAACGAACGAAATAAGGCTTTTTTGTTAACCTGGAAATGAATAAATATGTAACTTTATCTAAAGAGCTGATTACAATTATTATTGTTATCTAAAGAAATAACAAACAAAATACTACAACAACAAATCTGGTTCGAGAATCACATATCTATTTTCGACAAACAACAAAACTTATGATAACTTTCGACAATAACTCCAATAAAGCCACTAGTATTTGCGTAAAGCAATACATCAGCTGGATCTAATTCTGTAAAGACTTTGAGAATAGGCCACTTTCCAAACATAAATCACGCTCAGGCAATAATTGGGTTTGGGAATGGAGACTTCAGAAAGCATTAGGTAATAACATAAAGGTTCACGCATTATATTCTCCAGCTTTATTTTAA
>DATELO010000194.1:0-2735 GCA_035276505.1 Candidatus Nitrosocosmicus sp. | reverse complement strand
GATCCAAATAATCTATCAGCTTGATCAAATTTGGAATTTCAATATTGTGCTTAATATTGGTGAGCAAATTTGATTTTGCCGAGGTATCTCTGATAGTTATAAAAACCTTGTTCATTACTCGTTATCAATGAAAAACACATTCAGTATTCTTGCCATCATGTTAACTATCAGTTTGATGGTCTTTATGAACCCAATTAACAGTAATATTAGCGCCCAACAGGGAAATGAGTCGCTACCAGAAGGAAGTCACCAGCCGTCACCATTGGCAGAAGAACAACTAAAAAGAGCTCAAAATCAGGTACAGCTTGCTAAGGAAGAAATTCAGTCAAACCAAGGAAATGAATCGCTACCAGAAGCAAGTCAACAGCCGTCACCTTTCATAGAAGAGCAATTTCAAAGAGCTCAAAATCAAGTACAGCTAGCTCAACAGCAAACACAAGCCCAGCAAAACACTAGTCTGACGGGCTAGTAAAAGAAATATATGATATGCTTTTTACAAAATTATTTTTTTGATTAGTATTATTAAATTGATTTCGGTAAATCGATTTCTATAATACTTACATTCCGTATTCTGTTGTGATTTGTGAACGGATTCAATTCAGCTTTGAACCGTATTCAACCAGGCTTATTGATCATAGGAGTCTCAATATTGAGTCGTATCTACTTTTCTCAGTATGCTTGTTTTCATAGACTTCACTTTGTAATCTGAAATAATACCAACTGTAAAATTATTTACAAAAAAACACAAACCAGTTACAAGACTATATTGATCAGCATGCAGTTCTTCTAATTCTGTTGATTTGTGCTTTGTGATAATTACTCTTTGAGCATTCAGAAATCTCAAATTAGAGACCAAAAGTTATAGTTGATATAATGTCGCGAGCTAAATTATTAGACGATACTACATTAGTATTGCTGCCATAAGAGACGTTCAGTAACTTAGCGAGATTACTTTTTCATTGTCTGTTTATGTTACACAATACAAATAACTATTAGACATTGCAAAATCCACGGGATAAACAGAAATCAGTGTCACTTGTTGCTTTATTTCAATAATTGATAAGTAGACAGTTACATTTCTTTTTGTATACTCTGATTGTATGACATCCAATAAGTAAGATTTTTGAATGGAAATCTTTCTGAATTGAGAATTCAAGTTAACTTGATCTAACAAGAAGATATTGCCATTAAATACTTTATTCTGTATTTCAATGCATGAGCATTGAAGGCGAAAATGTAAGGGAGGAGGAGGATGTGCAAGACAAGACTGTTGAAAAAATCCATAAGGAAGAAGGTCTGGACGAAGAGGACAACAACTATAACGTAAGTGAGGCTCAAGGTGATAGCAATCAACAGGACGCTGAAAAAGACAGTACGGGAACATAGGTTTTCAGCATCACATCGGGTTATTTGACCAAAAGATCCATTTATTATTTTATAAAAAAAACAATAGTAATAGTAGTATAATTTGAGAAATAAAATAAAGAAATGGCGATAAGGATTGGTCATTATCCAAATAGTTTTTATCTTATTTTTTGACTTTGTTGGTAGGGTTTAATATGTCCTTATCGTATGAAAAAATCCATCGTTTTTTCCAGAAGATAAACAACGATACTATAGTTATAGCAACCATTACTATTACTAATAACCCCAAATATCGTGGTAGTATATGTAGATTATTTAAATCAAAGCCCTGTAGTCCTAGTACACCTATAAAGAGCGATAACGGTAACACAATAGCTGAAAATATGGTCAACACACGCATTGTCTCGTTTATTTGTAGAGAAATACTGTTCGAAAATAGCTCTCTTGTAGAATTTATCGTATCCTGATATGATTGAATCATTTCAATGAGCTGGTTAATATTATTGTATACGATATGAAGATATTTTATGTCATCCTTGTCCTTTTCCATATTAGCATGATAGTTTACGACATTCCGTGCATCCCAAAAATATCGTCTAAGGGTAATAACTTGTCTTGATAAAATGTCCAAATAGTTAAGCACCTGTCTAGAAGGTCTATATTGTGCATCTTTTTCTATATCAAATACTTTGAGCTCTATTGCCGTCAAAAGCTGTTCATAATCTTCAATGATACTTGATATTATACTATAGTAAAGTGCATCAATTGAAGATTCCAGTATAGTTTTCCTATCTGCTAGAATTGTTTTAACTTTCGTTACAAGATCTATCTTTTTGGAGTGAACGGTTATCAGAAGTCGTTGCTCTCCGACATAAAAATACAATGGAGTAGATTCAAGGTGTTGAAAATCATTAAATTTCAAGTCAAGCAAAATAACAAATTTGCTGTTTTGACCTGTTTCTTTTACTACTGGTTTTTTTGATATTTGCCTGATTTTATCTATTGCTTTTTTATTTAATGAAAATTTATTTTCCAAATTTGCAATGTCCTCATCTGTAGGATCTATTATGTCAATCCAGAGGTTAAAATTATCCCTAATAACTTCATTAAAGTCATTTTTTTCTTCTATCATTTCATCTTTATTATAATAGAAGACGGTTTTTTGCACTACTATTTCTTAAATAACAAAGTATTAATGTCTGCTTCGTAAGCTGACCAATTCATTAATTTTTTTTACAGATTAATATATAAAAAAAGGCCTCGATATATCTTAAATTTCTATAGACTTGCTACTTAGCATACTCTATTATTGAAATTACATTTTGAGCTACTGTCCTCCATGTTGGAAAGATAATTTTTGATTTGGTAAG
>DATELO010000193.1:0-8948 GCA_035276505.1 Candidatus Nitrosocosmicus sp. | reverse complement strand
TTGTCTTCATTATTGCATGAAAATCCTTTTTAAAAAAGTTAATATACTTATCAAGTTCTTTTTTTACAGGATTGTTTTATCGATTTTTCTCTATGAATCCTTTCTTAATTTACTTTATGTGTTTAGTCAGCCGCCGAATTTGTTATTTCTTTCAAAAGTACTTTTGAATCTAACTTTGAAAATTCACTTAGATTGATATCTGCACCCTCTTTCATCAATGTTTTCAAATACGCTCCCGCTTCATTTAGTTCCCACCAATTTTGACCAAACTTTTCTTCGATTTTTCTCTCTAATTCTGCCGCTCGGACTGCAGCCAGTAAATAACTAGGAACGTACATTATTGATTCAGGCATAATATGGTGTAACATCCAATACTGTCCAGGCATCTCTAAGCCAGTATAATTCAACATCATTTCTGAATAAACTTTATTCATATCTTCGATAGATAAACCGTCTGACCAAAATTTCATTTTTGTCAAAGAGTTAACAGAATAAAAAACCACAAAGAACAATTCCATAAATTTATTTAGTTCAATTATTTTATCCAGGCTTTTCCCATCTGCAATACCAATCTTCTTTCGTAAATATGTTGTATTTCTGGAGAGCCTCTCTAAGAATATAGAGAATATTTCAGTTACTCCCATAGGAATATGATATTTTTTTTCATATACTAAATCAGGTCTAATTGTTGTCGCATGCATCGCATGACCCGATTCATGAAAGCATCCCTGAAAGGCAAAATATGGACTCTCTTGTTTATAGAGAATACGTATATCTGACGGAATTTCGATAAAAAAACAGATGGGAGAAGGATATTTGTTTTTTCTATCTTCAATATCATATGTTATCTTGTTGATGTCAATACCTAACTTCTTCATTGTATTCATAACCGTTGAAATAGGATTCACTCGTGAAAATTTTTCTGAAATATCTTCAAAAATTCGATTCCTAAAATAGTAAAAATCATCAAAATATTCTGGATTTTTACCAAATATTGTATTTGATAACTCTATTATTTTTTCGCCAAATAATTTTTTTGTATAGTTTGCCATATATTCGATAAGCCTTGTTAGTGATTGAGAAGAAATATCTTCGCTATCTAGGTATCCCTGCAATGGATTCATCTTGCCATTTGTCTCATAGATTTTCCTTATGTTGCAAAATCTTTTTTCTATCAGAGGCTTTAATAATTCAGTTTTCTCAATAAAACAATCAAAAACATCTTTCCTGTGCTTATGATTACTTTCTACTGCATTAAATTGCCTCCAATTATTCCAATTTACATAATCGCCTTCTAGTTTGTATCTCTTATCAATAATTCCTGCATTTCTTGTTTCGTGTAATTCTTGTTCCAAACTTTTTGTGCCATCCTCTGCCAGAATTTCTAGGGAAGCTAAAAATAATTCTCTGGGTGAGTCATAAGATTTCATGAATAGCTGACAGCATTGAATATTTATTCTTGATACTCGTTCAATTATTTCCGGATTATACTCTAACCCTGCAAACTGAGAATAAGTTTCCTCGTTTTGGATTATGTAAGCGTTTTGTAACATATTCCTAATGTTATATCTATTCACAAATTTGCTGCAAATTCAGTTCATTGTAACAACTTATTTGTATTTGTATTTTGCTCCTTTCGTAATGATTTTTGACAAAAACAAGAACTCGATCGAATCTATAAATTTTGAAATTCTTCTATAATAGATAATATATTAATGCTGTAGTGCTCTGAATGTATAAAAATGAAACAGCCTAAAATTCACCCTGATGGTATGATTCTAATGTCCACATTTCCAGATGAAAAATCATTAATTAATCTAAGTAAGATTCTTGTAACAGATAAACGCTTATGCGCATGTGTAAATTATACAAAAATAAAATCGTTATATCTATGGGAGAACAAATTAAAACATGAGGGCGAATTCTTGGCCCTTTTTAAGACTACTTCGAGCTTGATCGATGAATTGAAAACAGAAATTAAAAGTAATCATCCATATCAAATACCCGAAATAGTAATCTTATCAATGACTGATGTTTCTTCTGATTATATGTTATGGCTTATTAATAATACTCGCGCGAATGGAATTAAATAATTGTTTTTAATCGTCATGCTTTGTTTGATTTTTGGTGGATTACCAAATTATTAGTCTAAAATATTTAATAGATAGGATACCTCAATAATGCAATCACTCCGCCCAAAGACGATACCCTTAATCCCATATCTGTAGTAGAATCGGTGGCAAAAACCTTTGTGTTATTATATTCTATATCATTCAAAAGTTTAATAAAATCCTCTTCCTCTATTTCAGTAAATACCTTGTCTGAATAAACCATTGCCTCTATAGCATTTAATGACTGTGCATATCTTATTTCCTTAATTCCCATCGCATATCTTTTTTCTCCTTTGCTTATCTGTTGCATCACTTTATCCAGTATGTTTGCAACCATAGCAATTTTGCTATTGGACATCAAATCCTTCATGGCTTGTGATCTTAAAAATACAAAGATTCCGTCTTCTCCAGAAGCTTCTATTCCTTCAACTATACTAAAATCTGCTTTTTGATAAAATTCATCTCGTTCTTTCAAAAAGTTATATAGTCTCCTTTTTGTTTCTCCAGGTCCAAATACGATGATCTTGATTCCTTGTTCGTCAAGATAGATGTTCATTCCGGTTCTTATGCTCTCAAAAAAGCTGTTATTTGTTTCATTTTTCTTATCCGCAGAATACCTTTTTCCACTCTTCCCAGAATATATATTTGGAGTTGTTTTTAAATAAGTTCCAGTTAAACTTGCGATAGATGCCTCTTGCGAATCAATAGACACTAGTAGATACTTGAATTTTATGGTGGATTTTGATAATATTTTCATATAATTTTCATCCCATTTTGCTTTTTCTAAGATCACCGTATCACTAATTTTTACAGTAATAGAATGATGTAATCCTCTAGGTATATTTTCATTATTTGAGGTAATTATTATTCCTGAAGCTTTTAATCTGTCAATGGCGTCATCAAAACTAATTTTCTCTACTCTTAGGATTATTCTGATCTTCACTCGTTCTCCTTTATCCGGCCTAGAAAATTCGCTATCTTGTTTAATTACTCTAGTTGTATCTGCTGTAATATTATCTCCAACCTCAATTACCCTTCTTAAGCTAAATAGATCGTCGGGTTCTTCTAGCGTAATGACAAGTTTGTTATCCGAATCTTTTATCTTCGTTACTTTCATTTTTCCTTATTTCCTGACTTATCTATCTCTGAGATCGGTTTTGAGAAACACGATATTGCTCAATCCATGCTTTTGATAAAACTTTGATACCAACAAATCGATCAAAGCATTATTGAATACATCGTCCTTATCTTTAACACTGTTTTTTCTTATTTGCCTCCACTTTGAAATTGGCCCAACAGTTTTGGATACGTAGATTAGTGTTAGTGTTTCTATTGCTTTCATAAAGGCGATCTTCAATTTTTTTGCAATAAATTTTTCAATTGCTTCGTTATAAATATCGCCATGCTCAATTTGCCTTTCAGGGAATGTGTATGGATTATTTTCATATGTGATAGAGATAATTGATCTATATGTACTGAAAATAATAAACTTTCTAAAATTCTCTAATGGGGATATAGTTTCTATGAGGACCACTATTTTTCTACAATATCCTTATTACAGTGGATGGGACATATTTATTGAAAAAATTATTATTTAAATTAAATTGGACAAACTCTTCACTCAAGATCTCCTTCATCTATTCAGTAGGGCTTTTCATGTCATTGTTTGTCCTTATTACATTTGTATTTCTCTATATAAAAATCTAGATTGTTATTTTTTTGCATCTTGCCAAAGGTACTGGAAATAATCTTTGGCAAAACTTGCCAAACCTGTATGTTCTGCCCAAATTGCTATAGTATCATAACTATTTACAACATCGTTTTTTCCTTCTCCAAGCAAAATTAGTACGTGTTTAGAGTCCCCAATGACTCCACCTCCAAACATGTCATTTTTTAATCTTACATCTGCAACTCTAGACATTGCTTTAACAGTTTCCCCGTTAGTTTCATCAGACGCTAGTATGATTATTTTTACTCCTTTATTAAATAATTCACGTAAAACTGGTTGAATCGACCGCACTACATTTTCAGGAATCTTTGGAATTGCAATGAGCAATTCTTCTTTAGTTGATTGAATTATTTCAGTTACTTTTATTGCTATATTATATAATCCACTTACCACCCAAATATCTGGCTTTTCCTTCAATCCCGTTTTCTCGTATATCGGCATTAATTCATTAATTATGACATTCTTATTACTACGAAGATTGTTTTCCATCTCGATCATCATAGCTTCTACTGCATTAGAGGGAGATTTTGGAAAAAAATTCTGAGGTCTTTGATTATCTGAATATATCCATCCTCTTACATACAAACTGTTAAGAACATCATAAATTTTAGAATAGGGTACACCGGATTTCTTACTAATTTCCGAAGCCGTATTTGAGCCGGCAAATAATAATGAAGTATATACTCTAATCTCATAATTTGTTAATCCAAGGCTTTCCATAGATTTTTTGGCCTTGTCACTTATTTCCATAACTTTAACTGACTAATCTAATCTTGGATATTAAATCTTTCATATGGATATTAATTTACTGACTAAACACCGTAGGATTGGTAAGATCATGTTTATAAAGTTAATTAAATTTAGTATTAAAGGTCAACATTATGGATCTAATACAAATTTCCAATTTAACTAGTAAAACTATTGGTTCAAAACGCACCATTAGGTATACTCAAAGTATTTGCCCAGATTGCAATATGATTCTTGACGCCGAGGTATTTGAAAGAGAAGGAAAAGTTTTTATGACAAAAACTTGTCCGAGTCATGGAGAGTGTGAGGAATTATACTTTGGCTCTTATGAAATGTACAAAAAATTCAGTACATATTGGATGGATGGGAAGGGTGCAAAAGCACCAAATGTAATGGTAGATAAATGTGCTTGCCCCACAAATTGTGGTTTGTGCACAAACCATCTTTCACACTCTGGATTAGCAAACATGATTGTAACAAATAGATGTGATCTTACCTGTTGGTATTGCTTCTTTTATGTTAAAAAGGGATTAGAAGGCGCTTATTTGTATGAACCCTCTCATGAACAAGTTCGTGCAATGATGAAGACCTTAAAAGCAGAAAGACCTATTGCAGGAAATTCAATCCAAATCACAGGAGGTGAGCCTATGTTGAGAGATGATATCACTGAACTGATTAAGATTATGAAGGAAGAAGGAGTGGATCATGTACAGCTAAATACTAATGGCATAAAACTAGCCTTATCGCCCGAAACGATGAGACAAGTAAGAATGTCGGGTGTTAGTAATCTATATCTATCATTTGATGGTGTAACAGCAAGAACAAACCCAAAAAATCACTGGGAAGTGCCATACACATTGGAGTCTGCTAGAAAATGCGGTATGACGGTTGTTTTCGTTCCTACTGTAATAAAATCGATAAATGATCATGAATTGGGCGGTATTATCAGATTCGCTCAAAATAACATGGATGTAGTACATGCTGTAAATTTCCAGCCTGTGTCATTAACCGGTAGAATGAGTAAAAAAGAACGAGAAAAATATAGAATTACTATTCCAGACTGTATTGAAAGAATCGAAGAACAAACAAATGGTGAAATATCAAAAGATGGTTGGTTTCCAGTTCCCTCATGTATGCCATTGACGAATGTGATTGAAGCATTCAGCAAAAAACCAAAATATGAATTATCAATTCATTTTGCATGTGGTGCGGGAACCTATGTTTTTGAAGATGTTCAAACCAAAAAGTTAACCCCGCTGACCTCTTTTGTGGATATAAAAGGCCTACTCGAATACTTTGAGGAGAAAACTGAAGAGATCAAATCAGGATCAAATAGATATTGGACGATGTTAGAAGTAATACGAAAACTCAACCAATTTGTTGATCGTAACAAACAACCATATGGACTTGATTTAGGCCGTATGTTTTCAAGTATTCTTCTAAAACAGAATTTCGACTCTGTAGGATCATGGCATGTCAGATCTCTATTTTTGGGAATGATGCATTTTCAAGATAAGTATAATGAAGATCTAGAGAGATTACAAAGATGTGATATTCATTACTTGACACCAGATCTACGTATAGTACCCTTCTGCGCATTTAATGTAATCCCGGAATGGTATCGTGATAGAATTCAAAAGAAATACAGCATACCGGTCGAAGATTGGGAAAAGCAACATGGACAAACATTGGAGGCCGGATTATATCGTGGCATTATGCGAAAAGGCAAATCAGAAGCTCAAATGGGATGTGCTATGTCAGAGATGCATAAAGCGGCAGCAGAAGCTGATGAAAATCACAAAGGAATTGAACTGCGAAACGGTATGGCCGGTGCATAATTTCTCTTTTCCCTATTAGCTTTTAAAATATGTATCAACAAAATTTTGTAATCATTTCTTCCAAAACCTTTCAAATTGATTTTTACATGTGTTTTTGTAGAAAATTTTAAATAGCTTGAAACTATATATTATTATATAAAATGCCGTCATCATCAATAAATGCCATCACCCGTATGAGTGCAACACTAAAGGATCTTTTTATTTATATCTATGATTTATCACCATTGGACATGGATCTCTTACTAACATTGATAGCACATAATAATAAACAAATGACTTTAGAGGATTTATCTAAAGCGGTGAATCGAGACAAGAGTACAGTTTTTCGTTCATTACAAAAATTAACAGGATTGGGAATATGTGTAAAAGAAAGCCGAACTTTGAAAGAGGGGGGCCATTTCCATGTGTATTCTGCTATATCGAGAGAAATCTTTAAACTTGAAACTGAAAAACGTGTTAAAGAATTAGAACAAAGCTTGAGAAGAATATTAAAGAAATTTGAAGATGATCTCGAAATAATGCTAGATGATGTTTTTGATACTAAGAAGAAAATAGTAAAATAAACAAATCAGCTAAAAAATACATGGATTTCAATTTAGCTAAGATATTCGGAAAGCTAGATAGTGAAAGAATCGATATAGTCTTAAATTCTTATTATTCTTTTCTTTTTCTTAAGAAAAATTCTTTTTATAACATCCTGGAATCTTTAGATTCTTCTTCTATACGGATACTAATTTCATGTAGGAGCGGTGATCAATATGAAGCAATATCTGATTTTCTTAGACCCTTTAAGAATATATCAATAAAGAATACTCTATCTAGCGTTGAAATTAATGAACATATGATTACAATTATCATTAATCAGGCTCGAGTCTATTTCTTTAATATAAATTATGATTCTAGTGAACGAATTTTTGGTTGTAACCTATCAGAATCTCTTAAAGGAGATATAGTTAATTTTTTTAATACCCTTTTTAATAATACTTGGACAGCACTAGAAATGAATAATGTTCTTCAAAAACGGAATATATTTCAGCAAGATTTTGTAGATATAGCCTCCCATCAACTGAGAAATCCGATCTTACCAATAATAGGATTTTCAAAGACTCTGAAATCAAAAATCACTGATCCCGATATGTTGGATTATCTTAATATCATAATTAAGAATGCTGAAAAATTAAAAAATATTGCAAATGATATCTTAGACATTTCCAAAATAGAAGCAAATCCATTGAAACTAGATTTTGAAATTTTTGACCTTTGTGAACTTTTGGAAAATATAATAGGGGACTATAATCAATTTTCTAACAAGGATTCATCAGGAATAAATTTTGTTTTTCATTGTACTCCTCATATTCTAATAGAAGCGGACAGAGAATATATTAAACAAGCCTTTGAAAATATACTTAACAATTCATATTTTTTTACCAAAAAAAATGAGGGAAATCGCATACTGATCAGTGTCTATGATCGTGATGAAAATAATCATGCGTCCATATTGATAGAAGATGAGGGACCCGGAATAACAGATGACGACCCTGAGAGGGTTTTTACAAAATTTTATCCCAATTCTGGCGGAGCAGGACTCGGTTTGTTCATTTCAAAGAAAATAATAGAAATACATGGCGGTACTATTACTGTAGAAAATCGAATAGATGATATTGGTGCTAAATTTCTAATTAGAATTCCTATAAAGGGAGTTGATATACCATTTCAATCTGTTATCAATAAATCCGACGACGAAAATTTAAGACTCCTAATTATAGATGATTTCTCAGATAACTTGGCGTTAATAAGAGAATCAATTACTAACTTAGGATATGAAATCGATTATTTTGAAGATCCTTACAACGCGATTGAGAATTTTATTCCTGGAAAATATTCTTTAGTTTTTTTGGGCATCAATATCAAGGGGTTAGATGGGTTTGATCTTTATGATGATTTAAAGAAAAGGGATAAGAAGATAAAAGGGTATTTCATGTCCTCTAGCAAAATAAACAAGGAGGCAATGGAATTACTCAATAAGAACCTGATGTATGATCATTTCATCTTCAAACCTCTTTCTCTTGATTCATTTGTAAAAATTCTCCAGAGTGAACAAATGAACTAGATTTTTTATCCATGTGATAGCAAAATTTTATTATTTGTTTGGCCTAACTGGATCAATATGAATATTCTAATCATTGAAGACGATGACGATATTTGTCAATTATATTCTATATGGTTAGAAGAGAATAGACATGATTATATAATTGCTAAAAACTATGAAGATGGGATATCTGAGTACGAAAAATCCATTCAGAATACCGATGAGAATTATAAATCCTATAATAACTGTTTTGATTTGGTAGTCTTAGATTATGATCTTCCGTCAAGGAATATTGCTACAAATCAAAATGGTTTACACATAGCTAAGGAGATTTTAGAATTGAAGAACGATCAAAGAATAATGTTTGCATCGGCATGGCCTAAAAAAGCATTCGTTGAATATGTTTCCACACTAAAAAGTGTACCGGAGGTTCT
>DATELO010000192.1:0-9353 GCA_035276505.1 Candidatus Nitrosocosmicus sp. | reverse complement strand
TGGTAATGTTTTCTGTAATGTTATGTGGAACTCTTTATGGAATTGGATTTAAGTCGGTAGCAAACCTCCTAAAAATAGCTCCTCATGTAGAAAACTATCTAAAAATGGCATCATACGGAATTATCTTATTGTTTATTTCTGCCAATGCCACGATTGTAGGAGCTTCGTTTCCTCCTTATGGTATTCCAAGTATTGCATTTCTTCCCTTCGCATCTTTACTATTCTATATTGGTGTCTACTACTCCATTATAGCAATTTCTAACGATATTAAAGTTAGAAAATATATCAAGAGTTCTGCATACAAAGAATTAGAAATAATGGGAGACTTGGCGCAGTCTCAAATGGTGGATAACATGAAACAAAAAGTGCTGAATATGACAAAGAAGTATTCGAATGAACTGCATCAGAGTAATAATTCAGAAACCATGGAATCTGATGAGGACTTGAAGAATTATTTGGATGAAGCAATAAATGTTTTTAGTAAGAGAGAGAAAAAAATTAGCTAATTTCCTCTACCTTTGATGCTAAACTATGGATCTTGTGCGTAAATGGATGGGAAGGATATTCATGTGTAGTAAGGAATTCTTTTTCCTTAAATTGAATATCACAGTAACACGGGATCTCAAGCAATGTATCAATGTCAAAAGTTTTATCAAAAATCTTTGCAATTTCTAGATCGATTTTTTTCTTAAAAAAAGAATCATCCTCAGCTATGTGAATAGATCCCGGCTCTAAATTATTTGTGGGAACGCAATATCCAGATACACGATTCAACAAAAGTTTACAAATGGCTCCGTGCTCAATTAGGGAACCGTATATTTCTTTTATCATTTTGATAGTTCCTCTTAAATCTAAGTCGCCCATTTTAAGAGTCAATAAAACAATATCAGAAATTACAATCGAATTAATAGACCAATATCTTATACCTGGGCTAGTATCCATTATAATAAAATCTGCATTTTTAGTAACTAGCAAATCTTCTCTCATCGCAATGAAATTTCTAAATTGTTTAACCTGTTGTTCTCTATCGTTTAGTATACTACCCTCTAACTGATAAATGTCCTCTTTTCCTCCCCTTGAGAATCCTATCTTTAATTCCCCTTCAACTTTTTCTTTTAAAAATGTGGATGAATCTATCATAATATCATCCAATTTGGCATTCCCCTTTAGATAATCGTTAATCCAATATTTTGGTTCAACATTAAAATAAGAATAAATACTGGGGGCATAAAAATCCAAATCTAGAAGGTAGACACTATAACCCTTCGAAGCTAATAAAAATGAAAAATTAGCGGCTAAAGTAGTTTTCCCAGTCCCTCCTTTGTAAGAATGGAAGGAAATGCACTTTGCCAATCAATTTACTTGAAGCATTCATTTAAAAAACTTTTGCAATTCTAGCAGTTATAAATTCGGTATGGAGATTGGCAAAGAACAAACATTATAAGAAGTCTCACAAAGGTAATTCGATTGTAAAGACGCTTCCTTCACCATTTTCATTGTTACTTGCCTGAATGTTTCCTCCATGTCTTACAATAATGATTTTTGAAATATAGAGTCCTAATCCAGTTCCAAGTTTATCAGTCGTGAAGAATTTTGAAAATAACTTCTTAAAGTCTTTGTTATCAATGCCGCGACCTGTATCTCTAACTTTGATATGGATAGAATTTTCAAATTTTTCCACGGATAAATCTATTTGTCCCTTCTCAGTAAATTTGATAGCATTACCTATCAGATTATCCAACACTTCAATTATTCGCACCTTATCTGCCCTGACATAGAGAGGTTTTTCTGAATATTCCAAATTAAGTGAAAGTTTCTTTTGATTGATTTGAATGCTGTAGTCGCCTACTAACTCCTCGAAGACCTTTATAATGTCAAAAGTTTCATAATTTAACTTAAAATTATTGTTTTCCATTCTAGCATAATCAAGGATATTATTAGTCATTATGTCTAATTTCCTAGCATTTCTGGAAATAATTTTTAAAAGCTCATTTTTTTGATCTTCATCTAACCTTGAGTTGTTTTGAATCATATCTGAAAATCCAAGAATTGGTTGTATTGGGTTTTTCAATTCATGGGCCAAAATTCTCATATAATTACTACTTGGACTAGTATCATTTTTGATTTTAATAGACAAATTTTTTATTTTACTTTCTAAAAAAGATTGTTTCCAAAGGCTTTCGAATGCAGCTGCTCCATGCCAAGCCATTGATTCTTTTCTAGATACGATATTTACATATCTTTTATACTTGCTACTATTTTGGAGCACGGATAGTTCAGAAAAAAAGGTAACAGAACGATCAAAGAGTGCTAGAAAGTAATTGTTCCTGTTATTTTTAACATAATTGATATTGATATGAGATATTTCACTAATTCTAAATCTATCCAAAAGATCTGTCACGGGTTTTCCTTCTACCAATAATATTCGTATTTCACGGGTGCTAAATTGATTCTGGACCTCTGAAAGAAGAGCCGCTTCCAATAGTTTCCCAAACCTTTTGAAAATAGAATTATTTGAAAATAAAATATCAATAGTATTTTTTGCTCTAGCGTACTCATTTAAGAACAATGCCTTGAATATTGTAAAGTCAGCAACCACTTCAGATTTAAGATATTGAGAGTTCTTTATATCATAAAGGGACAATTCAAGCAAATCCCCTCTTTCAGATCCTGAACCCCATTTGACTCGATCAAGTTCCAAATGAGAAAAATCATCACCATAAATAGATATCAATCGATTAAATAGCCCATAGCAGTTTTTATGATGGAATCTCTGAAATCCTTCTTCTGAATATTCGGAATAGATATCGATCTGGTTTTCTATTGGCTTACCACAAAGGTAACAATTTCTACCAATTTTTGAATTTATATCACTTGAATTTGAATCAGATTTGATTGGAATAGCAATACTTACTCTAAATAATTATATAACCTTATCTTGGAGATGCCTAGTATCGGATATAACATTGAAAAATTTTTATTTACATGCAACAAGGTAAAATGTGACGAAAAAGCCCCTCATGTTTAATTTTTTGCAAAAGCTAGATTATAGGGACGTTTTGAGGAATAATACTAATCCTTTAGACCTTTTAGATAAATTAAACATCGGTGGTGTAACAAAAAATCAGGTATCACCCGAGGTTTTGATTTTGACCAAGAGGATGGATATAGAATCAGATTTGATTGGAATCCAACTGTTAAAAAATGGAATAGATTATATCAAAATTAATGAGGAAGACATCCCACTAGACTTTGGCGCAGAATTTAGAATTGGAAAAAAAAATCGAGTTTTACTAAAGTTAAGAAATAAGGAAATCATTACTGAAAATATCAAAGTTGTTTTGTTTAGGTATTTTGACTTAAAATTCTTGAAATATCTCAACGGTATTCACCAATTCTACATTGAACAGCAGTGGTATCAACTCTTCAATTGCCTTCAAACGTCATTAACATGTCTTTGGATTAACAATCCTATCAAAACTTTTTCGGCAGAAAATAGATTATATCAATTGCTCGTTGCCCAAAAAACTGGATTTAGAATACCTGATACATCTATTACCAATATCTCTTCCGCAGGAATAAAATTTTGTAATGAACGTCCAAGAAAAATTATAGCAAAGGTGCTTCACCATCATGAAATTATACATAAAGAGTACTCATATCGTTTTCCAACAAGTATGGTTTCAGCGGATAGTCTTTCCAATGCAAGCGGATTAAAATACGCACCACTAATCCTTCAAGATAGAATTGCAAGCAGGGAAGAGATTCGTATTACTGTAGTGAAGAACAAAGTTTTTCCAATCCGAATCACAATTACCAAGAACAAGGGCAAATATTCGGATCTTCATAAAATTGAGGAGAGGTTCTTGAATTTTGAACATTTCACTATAGAAAAAAATTTGGAAAAAATGTGTATCAAGTTAAACAAACAAATGGGGTTACTCCTTTCAAGTATAGATTTAATGGTAGACAAAAAAGGAGAATTATATTTTCTTGAAATTAACCCTATAGGAGACTGGAATTGGCTCGAAAAACATGTTGATTTGCCGATTACTGACTCAGTTTCAGCGTTGATTCTAAATTCTTTAGGACAGTAAGCATGTTTTTAGTTATGAAGATTCTTTATACCCTCTTTTATCTGTGAAAAGTATCTATTGTAATGGTTCATTTATCAATCTACATCATTTGAGTTCTAGTTTCAGTTATGAAGGAGTGATTACATTTTCATCTTTGAGAATTACTGTTAGCAGTAATGTAAAAATATTTTAATTGGTATCGCAATACTAACATATTCTGTGATGGGAAGTAATATTTTGATAATAGATGATGATGTGGGTACTGCATTATTCTTTAAAATTTGCCTGGAAGATGAGGGCCACCAGGTGACCATATTTAATGATCCGGGTTCTTTGTTGGAAGAATTTGAACCTGGTATTTATGATCTATTAATTACTGACATACGAATGCCTAGAATAAATGGTTTTGAATTAGCCAGCAGAATTCGAATAATGGATAACAAGATTAGGATTTGTCTCGCTACAGCTTTTGAAGAATATTATCAATCAATCATTAAATCATATTCAGATTTGAGTTTTAATTGCATTATAAGAAAACCCATAAATAAGGATAGCTTTTTGGAAATTGTAGAAAACAGGTTAAATCAGCCGAAGTAATTTTAGTGAAAAAGATATCCGTTAAGGAATCCAAAAAATTGTTTCCTAGTCCTCAGTCCTCTCGATTTTAAAACCAATTCTTACTTCAGCTTGATATTCGATCTTCTGAGCTTCGTCGAGTCTGAATGTAACTCTACCCATCTCGCCCCACTGGATATTCTTCACAGTTTTTGAAGCTTCCTTAAATGCATTATTGATTGCATCGTCAACCCCAGTTGTCGAAGTTCCAACAATATCTATGTATTTGTAAACCATATGAAGATTGCAATGATGTCGCATAAAAATATAATTAAAAATATTGCAACAAAATAACCGAAATTATGCCTATGAATTTATACAAGTTCCAGTGTTTTAAGGATATAATTTGTGTCTAGATGTCAAAGGCACTCGAATTGCATCAGCTGAAGGGATTTTATACTCAGAATCAAACGATAAATCGAACCAAAATCCCATTAATCATAAACTAAATTGGTTTAAAATAATTGACAGAAACTTTGTACTTACTTTAGCCTCCGATAAATTTTTAAACTTTTTTGAAAAGTAAAATAACAGCATGTATTTCACAATTTAAATAGCTGATTTCTGAATCTAAATCAATATATGACGATGAATTATGCTCATCCAGAAGTTTTGGTAGATACGAATTGGACTGAAGAACATATTAATGATTCCAAAGTACGTATCGCGGAAGTCGATTACGATCCCACTACTAATTATCATTTAGGACACATACCAGGAGCTGTTTTGTTAGATTGGAAAAAAGATATCAACGATCCTGTAAGTAGAAATATATTATCAAAATCAGCTTGCGAACAGTTACTTCAATCGATTGGTGTCAATGACGATACAATTTTAATCCTTTACGGTGATTTCAATAATTGGTTCGCTGCTTTTGCTTTTTGGGTCTTCAAGTATTATGGATATAGTGATGTACGTATCATGAATGGCGGAAGAAGAAAATGGTTAGAAGAGGATAGAAAGTTAGACAAAGTTATTCCATCATATCAGATGGGGAATTTTCAAGCTAAAGGACAGGATGAAAATATTAGAACTTACCTAAATGAGGTATCAAATTCTTTAAATAAGATCGACCGAGTAATGGTTGATGTTAGGTCACCTGCAGAGTTTTCTGGAGAAGTTACAGCACCAGCAGAATATCCAACAGAACATGCACAAAGGGGTGGACATATACCAGGAGCAAAGAATATCCCCTGGGGAAAAGCAGTAAACGAGGATGGAACTTTTAAATCGATAGAGGAATTAACACAACTATATCAAGATAAAGGAGTATTGCCTGAAAAGGAAGTTATAGCTTATTGTAGAATCGGCGAAAGGTCATCGCACACATGGTTTGTGTTAAAATACTTGCTGGGCTATCCAAATGTAAAGAATTACGATGGCTCGTGGACAGAATGGGGAAATATGATTGGAAACCCAATAGAAAAGTAATCTTTCAAATTAATCTTCTTTTTTCCTGATAATAATATTGAACAAATTTATGTCACCGTTATTTTCAGATGAAGAGTATGCCTTATTTTTTTCCTTTAGTATTTCCACAATTTCTTGATGATTCTGGTCTGCCCATCTCAAGAGTTCTAGGTCAGCCGTAGGATCGTCTGATACCAGTCTAATTACTTGTCCCTTTTGCATAGAGTTTTCCATAAATTCATCGAGTTTAGCCAAAGTGGCCGAACATTCTGTTCCAATTTCGAACATTTGGAAATCAGGAAATAATTTAAAACACTTTACATGGTATTTCCTAATCTGAGCTAACAAGTCATCTTTACAATCGTCTATTTTTTTCGCAAAATCTGTGTCATCATGATCATTAGTGGCCTTGATCTTAGCAATCCAACCATTACCAAACGGAGAATCATTGACAACCTTAGGATTATCCATTGCCCTTTCATTTATTTCTACGATTTTTCCTTTTAAGGGGGAACGAATAATTCCAAAATGGACTAAACTTTCAACGGACCCAATACTTTTATTTCTTTCAATCAACGATCCAATTGGCTTAACTTTTAAATTAGTTATCTTGCCAGTAATGTATGCATATACTGGAGTAATACCGATCAAAAATTCGTTCGAAATGCCTGTTTGTGCGTTTGTCTTGTTTACAAATTTAATCCATACCAAGTTTTCAAGATCGTACAAATAATCAGTTGGGAAAAGGCAATTATCAATTAAGAATCCGTTTGAGGTCAATATTTACAATTAGGCTGATGACTTTATTTAAATATAAATAAAAGTTTGTTTTATGTATTATTTTACAGTAACAGATTTTGCAAGATTTCTAGGATAGTCTGGATCTAATTGTTTCTGAATCGCTAGGTAATAAGACATGATCTGCAACGGTATAATCTCTATTAGTGGATAAAGATAGCTATAGGTTTTTGGCAATTCTATAAAAACATTATACAAATCATTCTGCTGATCTGATATCCCTATTATGAATGCACCCCTAGATTTTATCTCATTTGTGCTAGATACAACATCCTGATAAGTTTCGTCGTTTGGATTTAATACGATTACGACTGATTCTTTATCGATTAAGGCCAATGGCCCGTGCTTTAATTCTCCAGCAGCTATACCCTCAGCATGAATATAGGCCAATTCCTTAATTTTAAGTGAACCCTCTAGAGCAATCGGATAATGGATTGACCTTCCTAAAATATAAATATCCTTTAAATTGTGATTAAGTGAATTGATGAGGGTTTTAATCTTGTCATCTAAATTTAGGACTGTTTGAACCACTGCCTGTAATTTCTTTCTTTCCCTAGGATCAAACCGAATGTTATTGTTTGAGAGAATAAATACAATATTGTACAGTATCATCAATTGATTTAAGAAACTCTTTGTTGCAGCTACTCCAATCTCTGGGCCGCATTCAAGGGAAACATAGCAATCACTCATCCTTGCTAACGAGGAAGTTGGAATATTGACTATAGACAAAATCTTCGCACCATTTTGTTTTGCTCTCTTCACAGAATGTAATACGTCCGCTGTTTCACCACTTTGAGAAATCGCAATAACGACAGAGTGGGGTTCTACAGTATCAGAGAAGTATTGGAATTCGCTTGACATATATACTTCAGATTTTTTCTTTGCAAACTTGGACAACAACAATTTGCCAAGTAATCCGGAATTATAACTTGTCCCGCTACCCGTGATGTAGATATTAGACGCATTATCTAAATATTTGCAAAATAATTCAAAGTTGTTAGAATGCACAAATGGTTTTAACATAGCCTCCGATTGCTCGTGAATTTCCTTTATAGTATAATGAGCAAATTTTCCTTTTTCTGAAGATCCTAGTTCCCACGCCACTTGAGTGACAGGTCTATTTACAATTGTTTGCTGATTATCGAAAATAGTATAATTCTTGTTTTCAATTATCACAATATCTCCATTGTCCAAAAATATTGCTTGGTCAGTGTGCTTTAGGAAACCCAAAACATCACTTGATAAAAATAAGGCATCAGGTGATATGCCAATGATTAATGGTTCATCATACCGAGCACCTGCAATGGTACCATTACTAAAAACAGCAACAAATGCAAAGGAACCCTTAATTCTCTCACACGTCCTTGTCATGGCATCCCTTACATTAAAATGGAATTTTTCGTAATTAATTTCGAGTAAATGAGCTATTACTTCACTATCTGTTTGACTCTGGAAAATGTGACCTTCTTTTTCTAATTCAACTTTCAATTGTTGATAATTTTCTATTATCCCATTATGCACTACTGCAATATCTGAAGAGCAGGAGTAGTGCGGGTGGGCATTTTTATCTGTTACGCCTCCGTGAGTTGCCCATCGTGTATGACCAATTCCTATTTCACCTGGGAGCTTATTAAGATGCAATTGTTGATCAACTTCGGCTACTTTTCCCACTCCCTTGCTAACCACAATATTACCTCCATTTAGAGTTGCTATTCCGACACTATCATAACCCCTATACTCCATTTTCTTTAAACTTTCTACCAAAAGTGGTGCAGCAAGAGTTAGTTGTCCACTATATCCGATAATAGAACACACAACAATTTAATGTGAAATTAGTTTAAAACTATTATTAAAAAAAGATATTACCGTTATATGAAAAATTATAATCATATTTAGAAGCAAAGGGAAAAACTAATCTTGTTTGTGGATTGTACACCAACAAAACATATATACCAGCAAAAAAAAAATTATAATGTTTTCTCTATGGGAAGTAGCAAAATAATAACCTACCAAAGAAGGAGTAAATTTTTCGAAAAGGAGATTTTGATCTTTGACAATCAGAAAGAAATACAGATTCTCTCGAATCCAATCGCTTGGAGGATTATTAATTTGTTGGCTTCACGACCTCTATATACTGCCCAAATTGCAAGGGAATTAGGAATTTATGAACAAAGTGCATATTATTATATTAGAAAGTTACTTTTGATAGGAGCCATTACGGAATCTGGAACTGATTTTGTTCGAGGAGGTACGGCTAGATTGTATAGGACTGCTTTCCCAGCGTATGGAGTGGAAATGGATTGGGGAGAGTCCCTTTCTTTTGTTTATAATCAGGAGGATTGGAAGAAAAAAGCTGAAAATCTTATTGTCCGAAAGTTTTTGAAGGAGTTTATAGACCAGGATAACAAATTTGACGGATTGATAATTGTAGGTTCGCCAAATCCCCACGGTATT
>DATELO010000191.1:0-52266 GCA_035276505.1 Candidatus Nitrosocosmicus sp. | reverse complement strand
TCATTTACAACATTTTTAGAAATTATCAAACAGAACCCTATACCCATGTTAAAGGTGCGGTACATTTCTTCAAAAGTAACGTTACCATCAATTTGCATTTGTTTAAATATCCCAGAAATCGAAGGCATTTTATCTAAAACATAGTCAACTTTGGAATTTAGCCTTCTTAACTTTGTAAATCCGCCTCCAGTAACGTGTGCTAACCCATGTATATCATTACCATACGTCTCAAGCACTTGCAATACAGCCTCAGTGTAAATCGTAGTAGGCTTTAGTAATTCTTTTCCTACCGTAGTAGACAGAAATTCAGGTGTATCATTAATTTGATATTTCTCAAGCAAAATCTTTCTTGCTAGCGTGTAACCATTTGAGTGTAAGCCTGAGCTTTTTAGTCCAACAATTGCGTCGCCCGGTTTTATTCTTTTTCCCAGGTTTAATTTTTTTTTGTCTTTGAGGAATCCGAGGGTCATACCGGCCAGATCAAAATTATGTCCGTCCTTAAAACCATTAATAATATCAGGCAAAATGGCTGTTTCCCCTCCCACTATTGCAATTTTTGATATTTTTGCACCTTTTACCAATCCCTTTGTTAGCTCATTTAATAAATTGTCATTAGTTTTTTGCAAAGCAACATATGATAAAAAACCAACGGGTGTGGCGCCGACACAAATTGTATCATTGACATTCATTGCTATACAATCAATTCCGACAGTATCATACTTGTTCATAAGTTGTGCAATAATTATCTTTGATCCAACACCATCAGTATGTAAAGTCATCAAATTATTACCTAACTCAATCACCCCAGCATAATGTCCAAATCCTGAAACTACTTTTCCAAAAGAAGGTAACCCGTGAGTGCTACTGATACTCTTTCCTATTAGTGCTTGAATAGATTTTATTTGTTTTACATCAATTCCAACGTCACTATACTTCATAATAACCGAGCTTTAAAAATAGAGTTTTCGATGCGGTTTATAAATTAAGTACATTATTAGATTCCACGTTAACAAAAATAGCTTTATGGGCTTTGAGGTTTTCTATAAATGACATTGATATATTCACAGCCCATGGGGCCACAATATCTTCCGACATAAACAGCTTTTGGTCGGTAGAGTGCGGGTTTAGGTGCTGCTTCAGCAAATTTTTCTTCTATTATGTGAGCATTCCATCCTGCTATCCTAGAAATTGCAAAAATAGGAGTATTGAGGTCCATTGGAATTCCCAAACTATAGTATAATGAAGCGCTATAGAGGTCGACATTAGGGTAAATGTGGATTTTCTTTGTTTGAAACATTATTCTTTTTGTAACGGCCTCAATTTTTTCGGTCATATCAAACCATTTTGTCTCCTTTTCCTTTGAAATTGCTCTTGACAGAGTAGCAAGGACTTCAGACCGTGGATCAGTTGTTCTGTACACAGCATGTCCCATTCCCATCACCCTTTTTCCTTCTTCAATTCTTTTGGCCACCCACTTTTCTACATTAGCTACATTATCAATTTCTAGTAACATTTTCATTACTTGGATGTTTGCGCCACCATGAAGCTCTCCTGATAGTGCTCCCACCGCTCCACCTATGGAAGCATAAATGCTTGCTCGGGTAGAAGCAATTTCTCTTGCTGCAAAGGTTGACGCGTTGAAACTATGTTCAGCATGCAATATAAGACTAATGTCAAATATTTTTGAAACTTCATGCTTTGGGTGTTCTCCTCTGAGCATGTACAGAAAATTATGAGCATGTGAATTGTCTGATAACGGTTCGACTGGTTCTCGATTATTTCTAATTCGATCCCACGCTGCCACAATCGTCGGAATTTTTGCTATCAAGGATATGGCTCGCTCAATGTTTGCAGTTTTTCCATCATCTGATCTGTCAACGTCATAATCGGCCAGCTCCAATATCGATGATTGTAAAATGTCCATTGGATGAGCAGTGACTGGCTTATTTTTCATGTTCTTGAATATTGAATCGGGAATTCTTCTGGATGCAGTCAACTTTGTGTTGAATTCATCAAGTTGCTGTTTGACTGGAAGATCACCAAATAGCAATAGATAAGCGGTTTCTTCATAAGTAGAATGATTTGCAAGATCCAGGATGTCGTAGCCTCTGTAAATTAGTTTACCATTTTCACCGTCAATTGAGGATATTTTAGTGTCGGCTACCTCGATATTCCTCAAACCAATATTACGCGTGTCCAATGAACTTACATTTAATATGATTTCTGTATATTAAAATATTCTATCAAATGAGCTGAATATTTCTCTAGGCTTTTGGCTTATATTTTGTCGGTGTAAATCAATTCAATCGCAACAAATTTAATGGAATATTTTGAAGATTCTTCAACATTCATGGATTATGGACAGGTCACTAAAACAATTCTCAATTTCATAAAAAAAGAAATAGAGTCTAGAAAATCAGATGGAGTCGTTATTGGAGTCTCTGGGGGTATAGACTCCGCAGTTCTTGCTTATTTGGCAGTTAGAGCATTAGGTAACAACAAGGTGTTGGGACTCCTCCTACCAGATAAAGATGTTACTCCCTTAAATGATATCACGGATGGGTTGGAAGTGTGTAAAAGGTTGGGAATTGAGTACAAAAAGGCCGATATTAAATCTCCCAAACAGGGTTTTAACGATATATTGGATCAAACAGATAATAGAATAGTAGAGGGAAATTTGGTCGCGCGAATCAGAATGTGTATTATGTATTATTATGCTTGTATGAAAGGCCGACTTGTTCTTGGCTCTTCGAATAAGACAGAATTGTTTCTTGGTTATTTTACAAAATACGGAGATGGTGCTGCAGATTTACTTCCACTAGGAGATTTGTACAAAACGGAGATTATAAAACTGGCAAAACATCTAGAAATTCCAAGAGCTATTTTAGATAAAAAAAGTAGCGCCAGGCTTTGGACTGATCAGATAACAGAAGAGGAATTAGGGTTACCATTCAATCAACTTGACCCTATTGTTTATAAGTTGATAGGGTCTCAAAATAAAAAATACAATGAAATTCTCGATTACGAAAATGATTTTCCTGCTATAAATGTTCAATCTATACAACGAATACAAAAACTAATAGATTCGAATAAGCACAAGTTGTCATTTCCGCCAGTCTGTGTATTGCCAAGAGCGTCCACCCATGAATTCTGAAACTTATTCTAACCATATCACTTTTAAATAGGAACTTAATTTTTCTTTTATTATGGTCCTTGGGAAAGATATAAGACTTGGTCGAATTCTGACGAACGGAAAGATGCTCTGTATCCCTTTAGATCACGGGATTAGCAGCGGACCTATTGATGGAATCAAGAATATAGGAAATTTGATTGAACAAACCCAAGATTCTGGTTTGACATGTTTTCTTATAAACAAGGGCATAATTAAGGCACTCAGAACTCCGCCTAAGATTGGCATTATAGCGCACATGTCTGCTGCTACATCTCTCGGCCCTGATGCGAATAACAAGATATTGATGGGATCTGTAAGGGAAGCAATAAGACTAGGTGCCGATGGTGTATCATTGCATATAAACATAGGCTCAAAAGAGGAGCCTAAAATGTTATATAAACTTGGCCAAGTTGCAGACGAATGTAATGAATGGAATATTCCCTTAATAGCAATGATGTATCCAAGGGGTGAAAACATTAAAAATCCTCATGAACCCTCTATTGTAGCTCATGCAGCAAGAATAGGAGCAGAAGCAGGAGCAGATATTGTAAAGACGGTTTATACAGGTGATCCCAATTCTTTTAGAGACGTAGTAAAAAGCTGTCCTGTTCCAATTGTCATTGCAGGAGGTCCAAAATCCAACACAGATTCAGAAATATTGCAAATGTGTAGAGATTCAATGAACGCAGGAGCAATTGGAGTAACGTTTGGTAGAAATATTTTCCAACATAAAAGGCCTAATGAAATAATAAAAGCCTTACATTCTATAATATTTGAGAAGGATTATAATGAACAATCCAAGCTTGGAAAAAACAAAAGAAAATCAAAATAAAAAGATTATACTCAAACCAGCAGGATACTATGATTCTGATTTGTCAATATTGTCAGAAAACTTGAACGAAAATGAGCTTGATAAATTCGTGAGTCTTGTCAACGAAGTCAGAGACCAAGTTGATTTAATATTCATCAACCCTTCGGAGTTAACCTCGATTGACAAAGCGAAAGCAGAGTCCTTTGGAGGAAAGTTAATTTTTAATTCAAAGAATGCCGACTATGTGATTGTAGATTATAAAACTCAAGAAATTTCAAATTCTTCATCCCCATCTACCTCCACCCCACTAACGACCTCACCCACTTTGGGAGAGAAAGATTCAGTCCCTTTAAAGTATGGAATTTACAAAAAGGTCAAAAGTAACGAAGACATTAACGAAATTAAAGACTACCTGATTTCTAAAAATTTGAGCTTTGTAATTATCGATTTAGAAGATTGGAGAATAATTCCTCTTGAAAACATAATTGCCTCGCTTCAAAGTACATCTATTGAAATTTTTGCTGTTGCCAAGTCAATTGATGAAGTAGAGACCCTTTTCACAATATTGGAACTGGGAGTTGATGGAGTTATAATCTCTGTCAACACTTCAGATGAATTAAAGCAAGTCAGTAGTATCATTAACAAATCCACATTCGAAATAAAGCCTGCAGTAATTGAGGAGATAGTTGATGTTGGAATGGGGGAAAGAGTCTGTATCGATACCATTTCAATGCTTAGCCAAGGAGAAGGAATGTTGGTTGGTAATAGGTCAAATTTCCTGTTTCTTGTCCATAATGAATCTATTGGTTCGTCTTTTACTTCTCCTCGACCCTTCAGAGTTAATGCAGGAGCTGTTCATTGTTATACCATAATTCCCGGGGGAACTACAAATTACCTATCCGAACTAGAATCTGGTAGCCAAGTTTACATTGTAAATGACAGAGGGGTTGGAAGAGTCGTAGGTGTTGGAAGAGCAAAAATTGAGTCGAGACCTTTGAAATTATTTAAAGCCAAAATCAATGAAAAAGAGTATGGTAGTATTATAGTACAGAATGCAGAAACAATAAGATTCCTAGGAAAAGATGGTAGCATTCTTCCAGTTACTCATGCTAAGAGAGGAGATTCTATTTTAGTTTATTCTAAACCACCAACTGGCAGGCATTTTGGTATGGAGGTATCAAATGAATACATCCTTGAAAAATAAATTTGTTAATTTTTTTTATCAATCAGTTTACATTTTTAGAGTATTAAGATTATGGCCTCTTTGCAGAAGAGTAGTTTGTGCTAGTAAGACCTGAATCAATTTATGATAAAATATTATTGGGAAATTGTAATAAATTATTAAAAAATATCCCCGCTAATACGGTTCAATTAACTATCACATCACCTCCTTATGGAAACGCAATTGATTATGACTTGCATGCATCCAAAAAAAATTCTGAATACTATAGGGGTGTTACCAAAGTCACATTGGAAGAATACTTAGATAGTATGGTATCAGTTTTCAACGATCAAGTTTATAGAGTAACTAAGGAAGGTGGCTATTGTTGCGTAGTCATTGCAAATGAAGTTGTTAACGGAACATTGATTCCATTGCCTCATCTTCTTTTATCCAGGCTTGTAAATCCTAGCGGAAATTGGAATTTGCATGAAGAGATAATATGGCACAAAGTAACTGGCGGTACTAACCGATATGGTTCATTTGTAATAAATCCCTATCCCAAATATTATCGAGCAAATATTATGCATGAGTTTATTCTTGTATTGCGCAAAGGAGATGTCAAAAGCGGGCGTAACCAAAGAAGAGAAGTACTCCCCGCAACTCATGAAGAATGGACTAAAGAAATTGCCAACTCAGTTTGGCACATAGCCCCCGTTCCCCCAGGATATATCAATCATCCATGTCCTTTTCCAGAAGAAATACCGTATCGGTTAATGAAAATTTATTCTTATAATGGAGATGTCGTATTAGATCCGTTTAATGGGAGCGGTCAAACTACGAAAGTTGCATACAATTTGGATCGACATTTTCTGGGTATGGATATCAAACAGGAATACGTAGATTTGGCCAAGTCACGAATGACTAGCGAAGAGCTCCATATTAGACCTGAAGCTCTAATTGCAAACTGGAAAAAAATAGCTTCACATGTTGTCTAGGGCTCAAAGCCACCCACCCACTTCTTTTTTTTAATACCCCACTACCTCTTCAATAAAACGTTTAAAAGTAAAATTTCTTTTAATGAAAATCTATAATTTTTAAGCATAGTTTATATTTTTTATTTTTACCTTATATCATTCTAGGATACATGACGCCTGGAGATATGCTGTTTATTGACCACTTGAAGGAGCTTAGAAATCGCTTCTTAAAGATTATTGTTATCACAATAGCAATAATGGTAGTATGTACCGTTTTTGGGATTCAGTTGGTGACCGTCGGTGGTTTTTCTTTTTACTTTCTTGTTCCAACTGTTTACGGTAATATAGCCAGCCAGGTGACACTCTTTTTGAGCAATAGTCTAGTACCTTCACAGGTAGATCTCATTCAAACAGCCCCAGGGCAGGCCCTTTATGCGCAAATCTACGTTGCAATACTTTTGTCAATCTCTTGTGCTGTGCCACTTATTGCAAGAGAAATTCTGGCTTTTATTAGTCCTGCAATGTCTCTGACGAGTAAACGTAAGGTAGTAGCAACTATTATCTTGCCAACTGCTACCTTATTTTTTGCCGGCATAATATTTTCATTTTATTTAGCCATCCCCATAACACTTACTTTTTTGTATCAATATGGGGAAACGATAGGAGTATTAACTTTTTTAAATATTTCAGACTTTATAAATTTCATTTTACAATTTTTCATTGCATTTGGAATCTCATTTCAGCTTCCTCTGATAATGTTTTTTCTTTCTTACAGCGGGCTTGTGGGATTAAATTTTTGGATTAAGAATTTCAAATTTGCCTTACTAATTATCATAATCTTTGGTGCGATAATTACACCTGATGGGAGCGGGATTACAATGTGGTTTATCTCTGTTCCCATGCTAGTACTATATTTGATCGGCATTTTAATCATCAGGCTTCGAATTCAGAATCCCGATAATTCATAAATTGAGTTTTAAATTCTATTCAATAATATGGCACCGCAAACATCTTGGATTTGGTACAAATGAATTATAAATACGAATGACATTTTTAATTTGTTGCCAAGAAATAGAAAAAAGATATGTGTATCTATTCCTATTATTAATGACCAGTCCAAATTGAACAACGAATTGGAATCACCACTCAGAGATATAGAAAAAGCAATTCAAAAGGGTGCGGAAATGATTGAGTGTAGGTTTGATTTTATTAGTGACTTTAACCGAATTGACCACTACCTACAGGTATTATCAAAGTACAAGAATCTTAGTGTATACACCCTGAGACCAGAAAATGAAGGGGGTAAATTTAGCAATGATCATACTCAGCGCATATCTCTGCTTCAAAAATTAATAGATGCCAAGCCTCTTTTTGTAGACGTTGAATATGATCTTGTTTCTAACAATGATTTGCTAGCTGATATTGTTGAGAATAGTAACACTCGAATTTTAGTATCTTGGCATGATTTTGCAAGTACTCCTGACCAAGATGAATTGATTACTTTAGTTAACAAGATGCGAGTTTATAGTCCTTATCTAAAGGTTGTTACCACAGCTAAAAACATCGATGATTCTATTAATATCCTAAGTTTATACAAATTTGTGGATACTCATATAAATCTGGTTGCATTTGCAATGGGAGAAGCTGGTGCTATCAGCAGAATTTTGTGTACTGTGACAGGCGATGCTCCATTTACCTATGCTTCCTTAGGTACTGCAATTGCTCCTGGACAAATGACAATAGAGCAAATGAAAATGTTTGAAAAATTATTTGAGGCCAAGCTGATCTAAGAATTTCAAATGTATAAGGAGGAATACTTCTAGCACATACAGTCCCACAAGAAATTCTGTAAATATACATGCACACACTTTCTTTAGCCAAGGCAGGTTTTGGTGGATTCATCTGATCAATGAGTCATGCATGTAGTCAGAACAGTAGCAAATTGAATTAAATACGGATAGTGGTTAGAAGCGTGTACGTCTATATGAGTGGCATTGGAACTAAACCTTCACCAGTAGCAAATAGAGAAGCTGATATTGCGTCCAAAGCATTTTGTATCATCGGAAACCCCATTGAGCATTCTCTCTCACCGCTGATGCAAAACGCAGCCTTCAGACATGTAAATCTTAATTATTCATATATTGCATTTAAAGTTCCAGCAGATGAACTTGAAGTTGCTGTTGAATCGATGAGAAAAATAAGAATAGCAGGGTTTAATGTTACCATTCCTCACAAAGTTGAGATCGTAAAGTTACTAGACAAGCTCAGTGATGAAGCTTTGATTGCGGGCTCTGTCAATACAGTAAATAACGAGAATGGTGTACTTGTTGGATATAATACAGACATCGATGGAGTTTTAGAACCTATTGAAAAAAGAATTTCTAGTTTTGAAGACCTTAATGTATTGATTTTAGGGGCCGGCGGTTCTTGTAGAGCTGCTCTTGTCGGATTGGCAAAAAAAGAAGGAATTAATTCTATAAGTATCTTCAATAGAGATCAAAATAAGCTGAACAAGATTATCCGTTTAGGAAGAGATTTGAAGTTAAATTGTATCCCTTTTGAATTTGAGGATACGACTAGATTATCAGAAGTGACTAGGAATTCTGGTCTAATCATTAATACTACCTCCATGGGGCTTCAAGGAGAAAAAAGTCCTATAAAATCAGATTTTATTTGCAAGAATTCCGTTGTTTTTGATATTGTGTATAAACCGATTAACACCGATTTGATTGATAATGCTAAAAAAGCAGGTGCCAAAATCATATTTGGATATGAGATGTTACTATCTCAAGGATATAAGGCGTTTGAAATTTGGACAGGATTGAAGGCGCCGAGGGAAATAATGAAACAAGCACTGTTTGGAATCTTTGGTGAGCCAAAATAAGATGACACTATCTGCAACCGCAACAATGTATGGTGCAGTATCAATTGTAAATGCAATTGCCACTGGAAAAGGCTCGACATTGGGTATATCGCTGAGGGTAACTGTAAGAATTACATTAGAACCTGGTCATACGGGAATATCACGTAATTTTGTCAACGACAAGCTAGTCAATAGGATAATTCGAACTATCTTACCGAATAATTTAATCAAGAATCACTTTATATCAATAAATCTAAATTCTGAGATTCCTGCAGGGTGGGGTCTGAAAAGTTCAAGCGCAGTTTCAAATGCAGTATCCCTAGCATGTTACAAACTTTTGAATGACAAGATATACGACAGGTCAGTTCTAAATACCGCAGTAAACTCATCACTTTGGGCCAAAGTAAGTATAACTGGAGCGTATGATGATGCGTGTGGTTGTTACTATGGCGGCTTGGTATTAACAGATAATCACTATAAAAAATTAATCAGAAGGGATCCAGTAAATGAAGACTTGCATGTATTAATCTTTCTGCCTACCGGAGTGGCTAGGGGAGAGGTAAAAAACCTGACCTATCAGAAGGAGCTGTTCAATCATGCGTTTAGGTTGGCACTAAAAGGTGACTATTGGAAAGCTATGAATTTGAATGGAGTTGTTACCAACTCGATTCTATATAACAATTACCTTCCTGCCATCAAGGCTTTGGAAAATAATTGTTTGGGCGTTAGCTATTCTGGTAATGGACCTGCTATTGCATCGGTTGTTCATAAAGATAATGTAGAGAATCTAAAAAATTCTTTTGAAAAACTAGCTGGAAAAGTAATTCATACAAAAGCAAACAATACCAAATCTACTGCATTTTAGAAAGATGAACATTTTCTTTACCACTATGCCGGGCTGAAATTAATATATTAAAAAAGTAACTCTAACGAATGCATTTCAAAAATTCAATGCGTTTAATTGATTGTTTCTAATCAATATAATAGCAAAGTCCAGCCTTAAAAGACTAGAATCATTTACAGAGATTTTTACAGAAGCATTATGAAATCAAATTTCTAATTACAATCTAATTGACACTTCATCACACCGCTTGGGTAAATGGATACAAGTAACCTTAGGCATATCAAAAAATAATTAAGCCGAGATTTTTGGAGCTTGCCCGACTCTTTTGCGAGTTAGTTCTTTGCAAACTCCAAGAAATACTGATCATAATATTTATTAGGCCATGAATAAAAAATATGAATTGAATATCTTGAAAAATTTTAGTGATACTAATGTAGTGAATAGTAATTAAGACAGGTTGCGATAATGAAGGTTATTGTAAAGAAGTCAAATATATCTGGGATAATTCAATGTCCTTCCAGTAAAAGTTATAGCCACAGGGCTTTAATCATTTCAAGCCTTGCAGTGGGAAGATCATTGCTTAAGAATGTATTACTCTCTAGGGATACTAGGGCAACTATGAATTGTTGTAAAATGCTCGGAGTTGATCTAAAGATGTCTTCCTCAAACAATTTTGAAAAGAATATCGATAATGTTACGGTAAGCAGTAAGGGTGGGCATGATGGTTTCTCCACCCCCAATGATGTATTGCCGGCGGATAATTCTGGCACAACAATCAGATTGCTAACCTCGGCCTGTGCTCTAGTACCTCAAGGCTATAGTGTCTTAACAGGAGATGATAGTTTGCGAAAAAGACCCATGGGTGATTTAATAAAATCACTTAACCAACTAGGGGTAAACTGTTTTTCTGCTAATTCAAATTATTTGCCACCAGTTATTGTAAAAGGTGGTGGAATTGAAGGAGGTATCACTCAAATCAGTGGTCAGACTTCTAGTCAGTTTATCTCTTCTTTGCTTTTGTCTGGTATTTTTTCAAAAAAAGGTATTACTATTCAAGTGTTGGGTAAACAAGTCTCAAAGCCCTACATTGAATCAACACTCCATGTTATGAAATACTTTGGAGTAGATATTCAAAAAGAGAGAACGGTTTTAGATTATCAAAAGTCAAATAAGCAGAAACGTTTTGGAAATTTGGATCAAGATGTTGCAAATCCGGTAACAGAAGAATATTTTATTCCTCCAAATCTTGAATATAATGCAGAGAATTTTACTGTGCCTGGAGATTTTTCTACAGCGTCTTTGTTAATGTCTGCTGCATTTTTGTCTAAAGGGCATCTAACAATAAATGGGCTAGATTTTGATGTACCTCAAGGAGACATGGCCATAATTGATATCATTAGAGAAATGGGCGGCCAGATACATGTTGATAAACTAAATGGAAGTGTGAAAGTGGATGGCAACTGCAGACTACATGGTGGTATTTTTGACCTTACAAAAACACCTGACTTGTTACCCGTTTTGGCAGTTTTGTCGTTGGTTGCAAATGGTGAGACTCAAATTGAAGGGATATCACATGCGAGATTTAAAGAAACTGATCGTGTTGCTAATGTTGCAACACAACTCTCAAAATTTGGAGCATCTATTAATGAAAAAGTAGATTCCATAAGAATACAGTCACCATCTCACATAAAAAGTGCAAAAGTTGAATCTTTCAATGATCACAGATTGTTTATGGCGTTTGCAATTGCGGGCTTGGCAACAGAAAATTCATCGATAGAAGGTGCCGAATCTGTTGATGTCTCTTATCCGCAGTTTGTTGATGACCTAAAAGGCTTGGGAGCAAATATCCAGTTTTTAGAACGGTAGAATTAAAATGATTTTATATCCATTAATCATCGTTGAATTCAAATAGAGACTTTGAGAATAATAATATAACAGAGTTACGAAAAGGTTTTTGATCATGCCATCAAACATCCTTGGTAATAATTTTACTCTACAAAGTTTTGGAGAAAGTCATGGCAAGTGTATTGGAGCAGTAGTAGACGGATGCCCTGCTGGACTAAAATTATCTGAGGCAGATATCCAACCAATGCTTGATCTGAGAAAACCTGGCCAATCCAATATCACGACCCAGAGAAAGGAGGCTGATACAGTTAGCATTTTGACCGGAGTTTTTGAGGGCTACACCACAGGAGCCCCTATCTGCATGTTGATTTGGAATACTGATTCAGATTCAAGATCGTATGAGGAATTTAGAACAAAACCACGGCCCGGTCATGCGGATTACACGGGATTTGTGAAGTATGGTGGCTTTAATGATTATAGAGGCAGCGGTCGATTTTCCGGTAGACTAACTGCGACTATTGTTATGGGAGGAGCGATTGCATTAAAAATTTTAAAAAACTATCTCAATATTGAAATTGCCAGCTATACAAAATCAATTGGAAATATAGATTTGGATACTCAAAATATTTCATTCAGCACTCTTAAGTCTGACAGATATCTGAATGAGGTTCGTTGTCCTGATAAGATAGTGTCCGCTAAAATGAAAGAGGAGATATTATCTGCAAGGAGAGATGGAGATTCACTTGGGGGAATAATCGAGTGTGTTGTAAAAGGGGTTCCTGCAGGTCTGGGAGAGCCTATCTTTGAGTCAATTGAGTCAGAAATTGCAAAAGGTTTGTTTAGCATTCCTGCAGTAAAGGGAGTGGAATTTGGAAGTGGTTTTACCGGTACTACATTAAGAGGTTCAATAAATAACGATTCATTTACCATAAATAGAGACGATGGATCCATCGTGACCCAGTCTAATAATTCTGGTGGGATATTAGGCGGGATTACTGATGGAATGCCCCTGATATTTAGAATCGCCTTTAAACCTGCCGCGTCTATTCCTAAAACACAAAAGACTATAGATCTGAAAGAAATGAAAGAGTCAAATTTGATTGTGACGGGAAGGCACGATCCTTGTGTTGTTCCAAGGGCGCCACCTGTCGTCGACAGTATCGTCGGAATACTACTGCTGGATAGCTGTGTTAAAGCTAATTTGGTTCCAAGAGTTTTAAAGTAGGTGATGATGAAGTATCATGTCGCTTGATGAAGTTGATAAATTAAGAAACGAGATGAAACAAATAACTAATCAAATATTGGGTTTGATTAGTCACAGAATGGAGATTGCCAAGAGAATAGGAGAAATCAAAACCATTTTGGACTTAGATATCGTAGACGATAAAGCCGAATTAGGTGTAAAGAGTCACGTTCTAGATAATTCAAAAAACTATAGTCTTGACCCTGAATTTACAGGTAGAGTAGTAAATTTATTAATTACCGAGGCTGTAAGAATCCAAAATATCGAAAGAATGAAAAAGCTAGGTCATGTGAATATTATGGCTAATAGATCGCATCATGTTGAGAAAAATAGTACTGATGTAGATGTAACAAGTAAAACGAATTTTGTAGATTCCAACATAGCAGAGAAAAGATCAAAGATTAGGTCTCACCTGGATGTTTTTAATTTCGCCAAGATGCTCGAATCTAAGGGAAAAAGCATTATACATATGGAGGTGGGCGAACCAGATTTCCCTCCACCAGTTGAAGTTCGAAATGAATTAAGTAGTATATATGACTCTAGAAAATTTCATTATACTCAAGCAACAGGGATCGCGGAACTTCGTGCACGATTGTCGAAATACTTGACAACTTTTTTTACAGAGAACTCAGAAAATAAGAAATACAATAATCTGGTATATCCACATGATATTATTGTAACTCCCGGCGGTAGATTCGGTATTTTTATAACTTTCTCTTCGTTACTTAGACCTGGTGATGAAATCATAGTGATAGAACCAGCTTGGCCAGCTTGTAACGATTGTGCTAATTATTTGGGAGTTAAGACAAGGATCGTGAAATCAAATTTGGAAAAATATTGGGAACCTGATTTGAATGAGATAGAGGACCAAATCAATATTAATACTAAAATTATTTGCTTAAATTATCCTAATAATCCAACAGGAAAAATCCTTTCAAAAGAAACTCTAAATAAAATTGTTGCCTTGGCTTCAAAATCAAATCTTTATGTTTTAAGCGATGAAGTATACTCCAATTATACCTACAAACCATTTGAAAGTATAATTAATTTTGATTACGAGAAGGCGATATTAGTAGGTTCATTTTCCAAAACCTTTGCCATGACAGGATTTAGGGTTGGCTTTGCATATTCGACTGATAAAAATATCATTGAAAAGTTAACAAAAATTCAGGCTTTAGCATTAACGTCCGTGGCTGAACCCATGCAATATTGTGCTTCTCTTGCGCTAGAGTTTGATCCAACAATTTATCGACAGATAATGAAAGAGCGCATAGAACTGGTGTGTAATGGTTTGAAAAACTTGCCGTTTGACTATGCAGTGCCAGATGGTGCAATGTATGTCTTTGCCAGAATTAATAACGGATTAAAGATTTCGGACTTGAAGCTCGTCGAAAGCCTGTTAGACAACGGTGTAGCGGTAGCACCCGGAAGTGGATTTGGATCGAGTTATTCTAATTTTATACGCATATCCACTTGCATTGAAGCAGAAAAGATAAAAAGCGGACTAGAAGTGATTGCAAAGACCCTGGGGGATATTTAGAGGGGCTCAAAATTAATGTTCAAAAGTCTTAATTAAAGTGATCTAGTTGTCTAATGTCTTAATAATAGGTGCCGGAGGGCGAATGGGCAGTTGGTTTTTTCGTTACTTTGTATATCTACGTGACCAATCCGGATATCTCTCTGAATTAACTAAAAAAACGAATCATAAGAAATATATGAAATTAGACAAGATATTTCTTGTTGATAGTAAAAGAATAGATTATTTTGACACTATAAAGGATAAGAATGTTTATAGTTCTGAACAAGTTTCAGATTTTATAAAAGAGAGCAATATCATAGTCTTTTGCACCCCTGCAGAAATAACTATCCAGTTATTCAAGCAACTAATAAAATTAATTCAACCAAGTACAACTATTATTGAGGTATCATCGATTAAGAATCAAATCCATAAAAAATTGAGAAGGTATTATTATAATAATCAAAAGGATTTTAGATTTATCTCTATTCATCCTATGTTTGGCCCTGGTGCACTCGTCGCTTCCCCTAATAATATTGTTCTACATGTCCCCGTAGAAAGTTCTAACAGGTCGCATGAGTTCAGACTAGTAAAGAGGATTTTTCCAAAATTTAGAATTATTAAGGTGGATAATGCCGCAAACCATGATTCATTAGTTTCGATTATGATAAGTTTGATATATTTCATTAATTTGGTATTTTCAAGAATGTTGATTGATACTATTAATAACTACGATTCAAAAAGCAAGAAAGTAAATCTTAAATTCCTAAAACAAGTCTCTGGCAGCTCCTACAAGGTTCAATCAATGTTGAGTGAAAGTATACTAACTGATGATCCATCACTTTTTTCTGGACTCTTTTTAAACAGCCCCATATCAATATCTACAATCCGTAAATATGGGAAACTGTATAATGATTTGTCTGAGCTATTAGAGGTAACAAACAAAAAGGATATTGAGAATTACGTATCCGAAGTTAAGAAAGAAATCGCAACTCAAATTGACTTGGATCAGTCATACCGTAAATTATACAAATTTCTAAATAGAGACTAGAAACTTTTTTTGTACGATGACCATTTTGAATCAATAAGAACATATATGAATTTGAATTCCTCTTAACCTATGGCTATAAAAAGATGGCTAGATAATCAAGTATCACTAGAGCCGCTAAAGGATGTTAAAATTGCGGTAATAGGATATGGCATTCAAGGAGCTGCTCAAGCTTCTAATATGAAAGATTCCGGACTTACGGTGACCGTTGGCCTTAGACCAAATGGGAAAACATGGGAAAAGGCAGTAGCTGATGGCCACCACGTCCTTAAAGTTGAAGACGCTGTAAAAGAATCAGAGCTTATTCACATATTAATACCAGATATGGAGCAAGAAAATAGTTTTAAAAATGAGATTGCGCCGCATCTTTCCGAGAGCAATACAATTAGTTTTTCGCATGGTGCCGCCATTCATTGGAAGTGGATTCAACCCCCCGCTAACGTAGATGTGATAATGGTCGCCCCGAAGGGTCCAGGTCAAAGGGTAAGGGAATTATTTCTAGAAGGTTTTGGTACACCATCCTTGGTAGCCGTTCACCAGGATTACACTAAAAAGGCATGGGACAAAGCTTTAGCCCTAGCTAAATCTATAGGAAGTACTCGACCTGGAGTTTTAGAAACTAATTTTAAGGAAGAAGTTGAGACTGACTGGTTTGGCGAACAGGTTGATCTTTGTGGTGGGGTCCATCAAATGGTCTTAAAATCATTCGAAACTCTCGTTGAGGCAGGATATCAACCAGAAATCGCATATTTTGAATGCCTCCACGAATTAAAACTAATAGTAGATTTGATTCAAAAATATGGGATTACAGGCATGTATAATAGGGTGAGTGAAACCGCTAGATATGGTGGGTTAACTCGAGGTAAAAGAGTAATCGATGAAAGTTCAAAATCAAAAATGAAAGAAGTATTGAGCGAGATTCAATCTGGTCAATTTGCTAACGAATGGGTTAGCAATTACAAGAAAGACAAGAAAACCGCATTTGAGACAATGCTTTTGGAATTGGAAAATCATGAGATCGAAAAAGTTGGTAAAGACCTAAGAAAAATGATGTGGCCCACAGAGAATGTAAATTAATATTAATCTAAATTCTTGGATATTTTGAAAATCATCCTTCACTTTCTCACATTCTTCATTATATGGTCTATTATAATGTCTAAGGAAGTGCCAGGACCAAAATTTCCTGTTATGCCAAACTTCTCCAGTTCACTTTTATCCGACTCAGGGATCACCCCTCCTCCAACTAACAATATATCATCGATATTTTTCTCTTTCAATAGGCGAGATACCTTAGGAAATAAAGTCAGATGAGCGCCATTTAATAAACTCATGGCTATTACGTCCACATCTTCTTCAATAGCCGTTTTTACTACTTGTTCGGGTGTACAAAAAAGACCAGAGTAAATTACCTCCATTCCTGCATCCCTTAGGGCCCTGCAGATTACAAGTGCACCCCTATCGTGACCATCTAATCCAAGTTTGGTAACAAGGATTCTAATTTTTTTAGTCTGAATCTTTAGGTTTTCATCTCTAGCATCAGTGTCCTTGATCAATGTGGCAGACATATTCAATTATACTATGTGTAAGGGGATTAAAATATTTTATATCATATTTCTATATCCAAAATCTTCTAATCAGGATAGAAATTGAATTCCCCAAAATTTTACACTTAGCAATCCTTTAATGTATAATAATCATATTTAATGTCAAAATAATGACTCTTTCTGGGAATATAGAAAAATACTCTGGTTCAGTTGATTCTAAATTTACAAATTCTGAGATTAGACTCAAGCTTTCAGAAAGAAAATCGTTTGATGACAATTACGAGTTATCCAGTTTTTTATATAACTGTGAGATGAAAGACCTCTTATTTCTTTCCTCTCATGCCAGAAGCAAATTCAATTCAAATTCTAAAATTATTACGTACTCAAGGAAGGTATTCATTAATCTAATTAATCTTTGTAAAGATTCATGCTCTTATTGCACGTATAAAAAAGAGCCTAACGATTCAGAGGCTGTAATGCTTTCGCCTGCCCAAGTATTGGCAATCGCTGAGGCGGGTCGACAAGCTGGTTGTACGGAGGCACTAATCGTAACCGGAGAAAGGCCTGAAACAAGATACCCACAGGCTAGAACCTGGCTTAATGATCTCGGTCATCGAAACCTAAGTGAATTAATTTCTGATCTAAGTGAACAAATACTTAGGAAAACAGGTTTGTTACCACATACTAATGCTGGAACCCTTACGAAAAGCGAGATGGCAAGCCTAAAGCCAACAAATGCGAGCCTTGGTTTGATGCTTGAGAATTCTAGTGCTCGATTAGTTAATGCTGGCGGGGCACATGAAAATGCACCAAGCAAAATACCAAAAGTAAGAATGAAATCACTCATATCAGCAGGTGAACTAAATTTTCCCATCACTACTGGACTTTTGATCGGAATTGGCGAAAGCTTTGAGGAGGTAATTGATTCGCTATTATTATTAAATAATTTGAATAAGAAATATGGTCATATTCAAGAAGTAATAATGCAAAATTTTTTACCCAAAGTGGGCACTCCCATGGAGTATTTTAATTCGCCTACTTTTTCATATTTTTTAAGATGTGTTGCATCTGCTAGACTAGTTCTTCAAAATATAAATATTCAGGTGCCTCCAAATCTGAGTCCTAGTATTTATTCTAATTATCTAAACGCGGGTATTAATGACTGGGGCGGCGTATCGCCATTGACTCCTGATTATGTTAATCCAGAATGTCCTTGGCCAACGATTAAAGAACTAAGAAAAACCACGTTAGATAATGGATACATACTACGAGCGAGGCTACCCCTGTATCCAAAATACTTTATCGACCCCCTTCTACAAAGTAAGTTTGTGCATCCATCCCTGAAAGGCTATATAGAACCGCTTGTAGATAATTACGGTTTGGTCAAAGAGGACTGTGTTAGGGATGAGTATTGAAAAATTATTTAGAAATCTAGACCCTGAAGTCTCTTCCATTTTAAATAAGGTCTTAGATAATAGAGAAATAACTACGAAAGAAACAATCCAATTATTCGAATCACCTATCTCGAACCTGACTGCGATTTCGTTAGTAGCAGATGAATTAAGATCTCGAAAAAATGGAAATAAAGTCACTTATGTTATCAATAGAAATATCAATTTTACTAATGTATGTGTAAAACAGTGCGGCTTCTGCGCATTTAGTAGGGACTTTAGGATGGAGGAGGGTTATATGTTACCCATTAAAGAAATTGTCAGACGTGCCAAAGAGGCTTGGAATTTTGGGGCGACGGAAATTTGTATACAGGCAGGTTTACCGCCTAATATGGATGGCATGCTATATATTGACATTTGCAAGGCCATTAAGAAGGCCATTCCTGATATTCACATTCACGCATTTTCTCCCGAGGAAATATTATACGGCTCAAGCCGATTAAATTCTACAATAGAAGACTATCTAAAGATGTTAAAAGATGCAGGATTGGGCAGTTTGCCGGGAACATCGGCCGAAATACTGGTCAAAGAGGTAAGAAACAAGATATCACCTGGGAGAATAAAAGTCGAAGATTGGATCAAGGTAATTTCAACAGCTCATAAGCTGGATATCCCAACAACTTCTACCATAATGTATGGTCATATTGAAACCTACAGGGATATTACTACTCATCTTGAGATTATCAGAAGTATTCAGAAAGATACAGGAAAGTTTACAGAATTCGTTCCTCTAAGTTTTATTCACAACGAAGCCCCCATGTCGGAGCATAATCTGCTCAAAGGGATTAGAAAAGGTGCCGATGGTATGGAAATAATGAAAATGCATGCAATATCTCGGGTTTTTTTTAATAACCTTATTGATAATATCCAAGTGTCATGGGTCAAAGAAGGACCGAAATTATCTCAAATACTATTGAATGCGGGGGTTAATGATCTTGGTGGCTGCTTGATTAATGAGAGTATTTCTACTGCTGCTGGTTCACAATACGGACAATTCATGAAGCCACTTGATATGCGTAAATTAATTAGAGCAAGCGGAAAAATACCTGCACAAAGAACTTCGAGATACGAAATAATCAAAGAGTTTGGTTCTCACGATGAAAGTGATGAAAAAAGTATGTTAGATAATGTAGACCCGAAGATTTTTGGTTCATATAATAATCTCATCAAACTTAACGAATACAGATACAAGAAAATCTAGAAATCATTAGCATTGCAAGATTTATCAACATGAAATAGTGTTGTAAGGTCGATGGTTACAAAAATTTTTATACTCTATTTCTAAAGATCAAGTAAAATTTGTATTTGGATAACAATAACGATGAATTTAGAAATGATATTTTAAAAGGATTAAGCAATTCCCATCAGAAGTCAACTCCGTCAAAGTATCTATATGATACATTTGGCTCTCAATTATTTGAGTATATCACAGAACAGCCAGAATATTACCCGACTCGTACTGAGATAAAAATATTAAAAAATAGCTCAGGTGATATAATTGAGGGTATTCCGAAAGAGATAGTGTTAATTGAACTAGGGAGTGGTAGCTCAAAAAAAACACGATATTTATTTGATGAAATCCTGAAAAGGCAAGAAAAATTATTTTACTTTCCAATCGATATTTCAATAAACTTCCTAGATTCTATAGTTACAAGTCTTGAATCCTTAAATAAGAATCTAATTATTAGGGGAATTCCCGAAGATTATATAAACGGTATTAAACGGTGTAACAGCATATTATTTGAGAACAATATTAGTTTCGATACTTTTTCAAGATTGATAGTGTTTTTCGGTTCAAGCATTGGTAACTTTGAGCCAGAAGATGCTAGAGATTTTTTGAAGCAAATTAGAATAAATATGCATGATAAAGACCTCCTTTTGATTGGGTTTGATTTAGTAAAAGATATTCATTTGATTGAACCAGCTTATAACGATAAAGCCGGGTTTACATCCAAGTTCAATCTAAATTTGCTGAACCGAATTAACAAAGAACTAAATGGTAACTTTGAAATAAAAAATTTTGATCACTATGCATTTTATAATACCGAGGAAAATAGGATCGAGATGCATTTAAGATCGAGATTTAATCAAAGTATTGACATTCCTGGAAATAAAGAGACATTTCATATTATGGCTGGCGAAACAATACATACTGAGAATTCGTATAAATATGATAAAGCAAAAATTGAAAAATTAGCTTCAAGATCAGGATTTATGGTTGAGAAAATCTTCTCTGATGAAAATAATTGGTTTAATTTGGTGTTACTAAGACCATGCTAAAATTTCCTCTCGATATATTCTAGCTACAAGTAGGAAATATAACGGTTTTTTGTTCCAAGGGACCGCGAATTGAGAAGGGCTTTTAAAAATTTTATTGCATTTCTTTTAGCCAGTCCATATATTGCAAAAAAACTCGATGTAAAAATATCTACCTAAATCAGTCTGGGATCAATTTTTGAGCTTTTAAGTTGATAACAGAATAATCTATTTCCTAGTGATGGCTAAATGGGGAATCCGTCCAGGAAGATTCTAATTTTCGAATTCGTTCGGGACCATCTAATTTAAGAAGGATTTTTTTTACTGCATTTGGAACTAAATTCTTCCACTGTGGATCATGTGCTGCCAATAACCTTCGTATATTAGATCCATTGTACAGTTCCTTTTTTATAAAATTAGGCTCCCTCAATAAGATCTGCTCATTCTCTAATAATAGCTTTATGAAAACATTACCAGTATAAAAAACGTTAAATGATGGTGCAAAGGATTTCAAATTGCTGAACCAGCGATAATTATTTTGATCATCCATAACATGTATAATAGTCACCTTTTCCAGAACGATTTTAGACTCGACTAAACTGTCTTTTATCATTTTTATACGTTCCCCGGTGGTAAAAGGGTTATGAGGAGTAAAATTAGCCTGGGAACTACCGATTATTAAAATCACTTCGGAGTTCTCCGACAAAATTTGATGTATAAATTCCAAGTGTCCCAAATGAAATGGCTGGAATCGCCCTATGAATGCGGCAGACAAATATCTTTTAGGCATTTTTTTGTAACTAATAGATATTGTTTGCTATTATTTAGTCTTCTAAGCTTTGGTTTGATTTGCTTTCATTTGTTCAATCGCATCTTTTTCTATGCGCGTAAAAATCGGGGCTATGTGGTTACTAATCTTGTGTCCTCCTTTAATCAATGGATTGCTAGCTTGATACCAATTTTGATCAGATAATTCTTCATGAATTCCTAATTGGTTCCATATTTTGTCAGCCGATTTTGGAATAAATGGGTAAAGAAGAATAGAAATTGCTCTAACCCCATTAATTGAAATCCATATTGTATTATTCGCACTCGCTGGTGATTTCCAAGGTTCTTTATTCTGAAAATATTGATTAAAAAGCGAGCTGATATGCAAAATCTCTTTCATTGCCTTGTCGATATGATTATGGTAAATCAAATCCCCTACCTTAAATGCAGCATTCTTAATCTCATCCATAAGCTTGATGTCTGCTAGATCAAAGGTATCTGGAAGAGGAACTACTCCTGCAAATTGCCTTAAAGTAAAAGTAAGAGTTCTATTAACAAAGTTACCAATGTTTGAAATTAATTCATTATTAATTTTTTCGTAAAATGTATCCCAGTCGAAATTGATGTCGGATTGAGAGTAAGGAATAATAGAAGATAAATAAAAACGCAGATAGTCAGGATCAAAGTCCTTTATAAATCCTTTTAAACTAATTGACCAATTTTTACTTTTTGATAATTTTCTATTTTGAAACAAGAGATGCCCTCTAGTAATAATTTTATCAGGAAGTTTATATTCAGAATTTATTCCCATTCTTATGGCTGGCAAGAATAGATAGTGGTGATAAATAATATCTTTTCCGATAAAATGGATTATTTCAGAATTATTCCAAAGATCCTTGCCATTTTTTTTTAGGACAGTTTTTGAAAACTCATTAAACGAAGAAATATAACACAAATGGTTGTCAAACCAACCATAGAAAACCTTATTACGATATTCATCTTCTGAATTTTTTCTAGGGATTGGCACTCCCCAAGAGAGGTCTCGTGTGATATCCCAATCCTGTAGTCCAGTTCTTATCCAATTCAATACATAATTCACAAGATCCGACTGCAAATTCTCATTAGCTTTGAGCCATTTTTCTAATTTTTCTTCAAACTCTGAAAGCTTAAAAAAATAATGCAGACTCTCTTTTTTTACTGGTGTTGTTCCACAAAGTATACATTTAGGGTTTAAGATTTTCTCGGGAACCCTACCACATGACTCACAGAGGTCTGAATATTGGTCCTGAGCATTACAAAAAGGACAAGTACCAACGACATATCTATCAGGAAGATATTTCTGATCAAGAGGACAATAATATTGTACTACAGTTTCCTCCTTTATGTAATGATTAGCGTACAATTTTAGAAAAACCTGCTGAACAAATTCTATATTTTGCAGTGAACTTGTTTTTGAGAAGAAATCAAAATCTATTCCAATGGAATTGAAATCCTCTTTATCTTTCAAGTTCCAAGCACGTACGTACTCTTCCGGTGATTTTCCCTCTTTTTCGGCTTTAATTAGAATTGGTGTCCCATAATCATCGGTGGCACATATATGATAAGCTCTTGTGCCTGTCATCTTCAAAAATCTGGTAAAAATATCTGCCGGGAGGTATGTGGAAGCGATATGACCCAGATGTATCTCTCCATTAGCATAGGGCAGAGCCGAAGTAATGATTATGTTTTTTTCAGGGTTGGTTTTACTATAGTTTAAAAGTTTGTCATTTGCCCTGTCATTAACTTTATGGTCTTTTGATCCGTTTTTGTAATTTGTAATATTAAGGTTAGAATTATTATCGCTAGCATCGGAAATCACAGACATTTCTAATTAGATGTGTTACGGACTAGGGTTGATTTAATTTAACCGCTTTATTTGATTTTGATTAATAAACATTTATAATTTTTAACATATAATCCTGTTTATAGTTAAATGACGTGGATTAAAGTAGCCAGTACAAATGACATTAAGGAAGGGAATGGGAAAGAGTTAAACATCAATGGTCAGCGAATAGCATTGTTTTTTTCCAATAAAAAGTATTATGCCATCGAGGCACTTTGCAGGCATCAGGATGGATCTTTAGCACCTGGAAAAATTCAAGGCGAGGTCGTAGAATGTCCTTTGCATTTTTGGCACTACAATATCCGTACTGGTGAATTATTGGATTACATGGAGGGTGTAAAATTAAATACATATCCTGTCGAGATACGAAAAGATGAAATTTATTTGGAAATATAGGCAACCAGTTCCAAGAAAATTTGAAAAGAATGAAGTTATATAATACCCTCACAAGCGTTAATGAGGAAATTGATTTATCGCAAGAGAAAATTAATATTTACTTATGTGGGGTAACAGTATATGATGAATGTCATATTGGACATGCTAGAACAATAATTATTTTTGATGTCTTGAGAAGATATTTAGAATCAAAAAATATAGAGATCAATTTTATACAGAACTTTACTGATATTGATGATAAGATAATTGCAAGGGCTATAGACGAGAAAACGTCGACAGGGGACATTTCTACAAAATATATTAAAAGCTATTTTAGAGACTTTAATGCCCTAAATGTAAGGAATGCCACTACGTATCCCTTGGTTACTGAAAACATAAATGAAATAATTGATTTTATTACCGGATTAATTGCCAAGAACAAGGCATATTTAGGTTTAAATGGTGTTTATTATCGTGTAAGTGCATTCTCAGAATACGGCAAGTTATCGAAAAAAGATATCGACCAGATGGATCCTGGGGCTAGGATAGAAGTAGATGAAACTAAATCTGATCCGAGAGACTTTGCATTATGGAAATTTAGCTCAAAAAATCCCACATGGTCCAGTCCTTGGGGTAAGGGCAGACCAGGATGGCATATAGAGTGTTCAGCAATGGCACTAAAGTACTTGGGTTCAAAAATAGACATTCATGGTGGCGGTCAAGATCTGATATTCCCACACCACGAAAATGAGATTGCCCAATCAGAAGGCCTACTAGGTACAGAATTTGCTAAATTATGGATGCATATAGGAATGGTAACTATCAATTCAGAAAAAATGTCAAAGTCCTTAGGCAATACCATAAAGATCTCTGAATTAATCAAGACAACTGGACCGAATGTGATTAGACTTTTTTGTTTGTCCTCCCATTATTCCAAACCTCTAGACTACACTGAAAACATTATCCTTGAAATAAAGAATAAATGGAGGCAAATAGCAAATGCCTATCATGAATTAGAGTTTAGAATAAGAAACAAAATTACAACTGAGAAGAGTGATTCAAACCCTAATGAATTTGATATGGAATGGAGTCAGTACTTTGAGGATTTCGAAAAAGAATTAGAAAATGATTTGAATTTTTCTATTGCTATGACATCCTTTTTTAGGTTCATAAACAAACTTAACCAAATTTTGTCAATAAATAACAATTTATCAATGACCTTCTTAGATAACTCCTTTAACACTTTAGAAAAGTTTCTCGACATAATTGGATTAGAAATGAGCAGAATAGATGATAAAGAGAGATTACTGATAGAAAAGGAGATCGTAAAAAGAAACCAGTTTAGAAAAGAAAAAAAATACGATGAATCAGATAGAGTCAGGTCTCAACTTGAACTTAAGTATAATATTGATCTTATAGACCACAAGAATTATACTTTCTGGAAAAAAAAGACTCTTGATGATTTTTGACGTAGGTATTTCCGGACACAAAGGGTCATAATTTGATTGTGGTTTGGTAATCACTTTTATTTTGGATTAGCAATTCTAAAGTATGAAAAAGGCCGAAAAAAGAAAAATGGGTTTTCTTATCGGGATCTCCACAATAGCCATAATATTATTAATCTTTGTAAATATTAAATCGGTTCAAACAACCCAAGATGATTACGCTAATTATTTTGCTTCCGTTACTATGGAATCTGTGAATTTGACAAGAGCATATCAAAATGAAATTGGATTATGGCAATTGGGCGAAATCTCTAACAATACGATGGCTGAAATAACTGATAGTTATTTGAACAATTTTACTAGACAACTGAACGAATTCAATAAGACCGCTCCTCCAGAAGTTTTTATAGAAACCAAGAAGAACCTATTGGAATCTTTCACCAATGAAATCATTAGCTATGAGTTTTTCCGCGACTATTTGCTTACTGGTAATGTTACCAAGAATGAGCTATCAACTGACTATCTCTCTAAAGCCTTGGAAGATGAAGCAATGGCTTTTAAGGCATACGAGAAAGTGGTAAATGATACTAACACCTCTTAGTTTTTAGTCGACAATTCACATCAAGTTTCATGTTTTCACTTTGAGAAAATTGTTCCTGCTGGGACTATTGAGTCAGGAGGGATTTTACGCCCTGGCAATATTATCACTGAGGCACCAATTGAACAATTATTAGATACAACTGCACCAAAATGGTTTCGGCCTGTATCAATTAAATCGCCGTTGATGCGGTACTGTACATTTTTCCTAGTTAAAAGTACGTTTGCCGTTCCGGAATATCCCCCAAACCAAACATTCTTTCCGATCATGCTGTCAAGAATTACATTATGGTGTGAAATTTTGGCATTTCCTGCAAAATACGTCTTTCCTATTTCACAATTGAAACCTACATTAGTGTTGTAATCAAGCATACTGTTGCGTATTAGGGATCCCATTCCAATAAAACTTCCATTTCCAATATAGGTTGGACCTTTAATTTTCGCAAAATCGTCGATAACCACATTGTCTTCAATTATACAAGGACCTTCAATAATTGCAGTCTTTGCTATTGTTGCCTTGTTAGATATAATAGAGTGTGTCACTTCATTTTTTAATAATTCCTGTATTATCTCCAAGAATTCCCACGGATACTGAAACTTGTAGTACTCTAAGCTCCTTTTATTAGATCTCCTTCCAATTATAGTGTTACAAGGTAAAAATAATAAATTCTTATTTGAAATGAGTGAATTATGTTGAAAATGATGTATATCACCGGCAAAAGCATTACTTTCTGTTGAGTCAATTTTTTGTGATACCCTTAGATCATTTTTAATGAGCCTTCCATATGCAATTTCATCAATCTCTTCTACTGGAACGTTTGTAGTTGATTTAATTATTCTTGTTATAAAATTCAACTTCTTTGGCACAAGCACTGTTTCTAGCCCATATAACGAATCTATTAGGTCTACGTTCCTTGTTATAAGGGCCTTGCCAAACAGGTATAAAGAACAATTAGAAGGTATAGAACTATCAACCTCGCTTTCATTATAGTCTAAGAAAGAATAGGATGTAGAAGCAGATTGCATGAAGACGATTTTCATTATACCGTCATTAAAGTCAATAAAATAATATAATTAGATTTTGGAACAAGTACCTTGGGTTATTAATGTAAAGATGATTACAGTTAAGTAATATAGTAAATTATGCTATAACTTTAGTGTTTATGCTTGGATACCTTCCGTGATTCAATAAGGTCAAGAAAATAAAAAAGATAAGTCCTCTCATTTATTTTTAAAATCCAAGGTATAAATGATTCTTTCTTTGTTTTGATTGTTATCTCAAACCCGTTATTTTCAAGTGCAATTCTGAGTGTATGATCGTTCAAATTCGGATTGTATACGATTTCTCTGTTATAATCGTAAGGTGTTGTGGTTACAAATAATGAGTGGGGTTTAAGCAGACTATGAACTAGTGGCAACAATTTTTCCATCGGAACAAATTCTAAGATGTTGAGTCCAAAAATTAAATCAAATTTTTGGCTTTTGAAAGGTAAATCAAGTATATCGCAGACAAAGAATTCTATGTTGGTCGATCCGGCCTCATTAGATTTCTTTTTTGCTTCAGCCATAAAAGAGAATGAGGAATCAATGCCAAAAACAAATGAAAACTTATTAGACAATTCAAGTGTTGAGAGCCCTAATGCACAACCCAGATCTAGAGCAATTCCTTCCGGTTCAAATTTAATTCCTGATGTTAACTTTCTGTATACATCAGACGGCTTTATTTTCCAACGTAAAAGATGTAAAAACTTGTCGCTTTCAAAATTTTCATTGTGTAACCACTTGTATGTTTGAAAATATCTACCGTCGTCCTCGTATCTGTTTTCATTGGGAGAATTTCTTACCAGCTTCGCCGATAGATCCTTCAAATAGTTTTTCATTTTCTCACTCTTACAGGTTGAATACCATTTGCCAAAAGTCCCTAGTCTCTCAGAAGCATACTGAATGATATCCTTTACAATCACTGCTATACCTGAGATAATAGGGAAAGCGGACTTACATTCAGGACATATGAGAAAACCTTCTAAACATTCATTCTTGTTATCTGGCTGGTGAAGTAGAACTTCTAAATCTAATGGAAAATTTCTATCACGGTGATTAATGCAATATAATAACTTAAAATTAAAGAGTGATGACTTCAATGGTTTTATTGTTTACAAAGGCATTATAGATGTTTTTGCCAATAAAATAAGAAATTTTTAATTTGCAATGATATTTTCTTAATCGTGATACCTAAGGGCCGTACTTAATCAATAATATGAATGCCATCCAAAAGAATGAAAGTGCTAACCTTTTTTACGACAAAAAAACCCTAACGTAAGGTCATCAATACCATTCATTTTGTTATTTTTCGATTATTTGAGCAGGTAAGGCAAGGCAATAGACAAAACTACCACTACGACCATCGCATATGTAAGGATCTTGGATGAATGTCTTAGTAATCCCTTCCTGTTCTGAGTCTTCTTGTCTATAAGTGAATTGTAAAGCTGACCCCCATCTAAAGGCCCAATTGGCAAGGCGTTAAATATAGCAACATTGAAGTTTATGAACCACATCCAGAAAAATAGATTTGCTGGAATAGTATAATAAGACCCAAAAATAGGGGATGTATACTTATCAGCCATAAAGTCTGAATACGGCACCATACCCTGAACGAAAGTTGGAGGTGCCAATAATCCCAATGGTGAGGTAAAGATCATCGTATTATATCTGTCCAGGACTTCTTTTGGGTCTGCCACGGGTGTTATTGAAACACCTAGAATTCCCTTGCCTGGTTCCCGTTGATCTGGAAGAGTTGCTTGCCTACTAATTTTTTCACCAGAGTCTGACGCTATTCCTATGGTAATGGACTTTCCAAGATTATTGTTCAAGTTTTCATTAAGCGAAACTGGGTCTCTTATATCTACACCTTGGATTTGTTGTATGGTATCTCCCTTTGATAGCCCTATCGATTCTGCTAGTGAATTAGGATTAACATTTGTAATTACAACACCAAATAGATTCTGATCCATAGGTTTTGTTATAATCAACGTTGATGTTATCAAAAGAATAATTACTAATGAAATAGCCGCTAATACGATGTTAGTCATTGGGCCAGCAGTTAATATTGAACTTTTTTGCCTGGTAGATATTCTATTTAATTCATCTCGTTCTATGTTAACAAAGGCACCGATTGGGATACCCAAGAACAAGACGAGTCCTGTAGATTCCACCTTAACACCATATACTCTTGCGATAATACCATGACCCGCTTCATGAACAATAATCGTGATAACTAGGGCAATCCAACCTTCCCAAATTGGTAAATAAGGATTGAGCCCTGGAATAAGCAAATTTGCTTGAGGACCTACGCCTCTGGCTCCTTCTCGGATAGTTTCACTAGAAAACAATGCGGCCACACTACCAATAATTAGGAATAAGGCCATAATTGTTATCAGAGGCATCAAATAAGTGTTAAATTTGGCATAAAATCTAGCAGCACTAGTTTTCGAAATTCGGTCAAAGAATTTTAGCCCGTAAGGAGTATGAATTAAAATAAGAGGTAAATGAAGATCAAACTTTATTTTTGATTGCTGTTCCAACTACCGTTTATGAACATTCTTATTATTTAAATGCATCATAGAAACGTTTTGTATGTTTAATACACTCGATGATAGATTATTTAATCTAATCTTGAATTAGTTATGATTCTAGATGAGGTTTTGTTGAATCGAGACCAGACCGGAACAGTTTCAGCAATTCATATAGTTATATTGGAGCATAATTCTATTTGAATACTGTTTTACAAATACATATTTAAACACAAAGATTGTGTCAAATCCCTTCTATAAAGAGACTAGCCATATTTTGGTATTTGTTAGCTTTTTGCTCTGACTATTTTGATCCGTTCAAGTACTTTCCAATACTCTACTTCTCCACCTTGATTGATTTTATCCCTGATTTCATCTTCTACAGCGGAGGTCTCAAAAACTTCAAATGTTTCTAAATCCATTATTTGCAAAACTTGTCCAGACATTGAAATAACTTGTCCATTTCTCTTATCAATCAATGGAACTTCAACACTAGCTGAAACTGGAGATACAAGACTATGCCTTGAACCATCAAACACACCCATAGCCGCCACACGGGCTTTAGCGGAACCATGTTTGCCTGGCTTACTATGATCATATGAAACTATTCTACAAGGCTCTCCATCAATGATAATGTAAGACCCAACTTTCAAACTACCAAGGTCCATAGGTTTGCTCAATTATAATCAAAAAAATTCATATTGGATACATATTTAACAGTTATGATTTATTCGTATTTGACTAACTCGTACAATAAAACTAATCTATATCAATTTTTTCAGCATTTGTCCTCGTCACTGGGATTTCTAAATTTCACTATATTCTCCTCATAGAGTTAACTATATAACCTCATTCTAATTATGAAATCAAATAATCAGAATATTACGGTTAGTGACATTCATTTATCCCATAGCACCTCTTTAATCTTAAGGTAAAGGTAGTTTGAAAAAAGCTTTAACTATAGCTGGAAGTGATTCGTCTGCCGGGGCCGGGATTCAAGCAGACCTCAAGACCTTTTCGGCATTGGGGATCTATGCAACAACTGTTATCACAACGCTGACTGCCCAAAACACTAAAACAGTATCGGACATTTTTGTCGTTCCTGCAAAATTTTTCAAGAATCAGCTTGAAACTACAGTTGAAGACATCAAGCCAGATGTTATCAAGATAGGGGTTCTTTACGATAATTCTATAATCAATATAGTAAAAAAAGAGTTAGTAAACTTTGAAGGACCGATAGTACTAGATCCTGTGTTCTATTCGGGTACTGGTGTAAGGTTACTTGATGACAGATCATTTGTATCCTTTAAACGAGATATTATCCCACTTGCAACTGTGATAACACCAAACATCAAAGAAGCTCAATTGTTGAGCCAAATCCGTATAAATTCATCCAGAGACATTCCTAAAGTCGCTGAGCATATCAGGAACCTTGGGGTTGAAAATGTGATAATAAAAGGAGGGCATTCTAAAAATAATGATAATGAGATTTCCGATTATTATTATGGAAGCTCAGGTGATGAAATTCATAAAATTTCAAACCCGCGACTTCCCATTGATGAGACTCACGGAACTGGGTGCAATTTTTCTTCAGCGCTTGCTTCATATATTGCAATGGAGTATAACCCCAAAGATGCCTTTATTCTTGCTAATTCGTATGTTCATAGAGCATTGAAAAATGCTATTCAGGTGGGCGGTGGGGTTTTGGTGGCCAACCCCTTATATCGAGTATTTAGTAATTCTGAAAGGTATGAAACGATGGTTGCATTGCAAAATAGTGTCGAACAATTAGAAAGATTCGAAGACTTTTCATTACTAATCCCCGAGACAAAAACTAATTTTGTTTTCTCAGTTCCCAATCCGTATGATCTATTAGATGTCGCTGGCGTAGTGGGCAGAATCACAAACTACCAAAATCATGTTCGCTCTCCAAACGTGATTCGATTTGGGGCATCCAACCACGTTGCAAACGCCCTTCTTGCTGCCAAACGCTTCAATCCTGCTTTTCGAGCTGCAATAAACATTCGGTATACAAAAAGTATATTACAAATTTGTAAAGACTTGTTTGACTCTGCGTGTTATGATAGAAAATTAGAACCTTCAAACAAGAAGAAAAAAGAAGGAGCTTCTATTAAGTGGGGAATAGCTGAGGCTTTTAAAATCAATCCAAGTTCCGAGGTAGTTTACCACTCTGGTGATTTAGGGAAGGAGCCTATGATATTAATTTTTGCTGAAACTCCACTAAAGATATTGACAAAGATACTGGCTATTCTGAAAGTCTATAATGGTATCTAATCTTATAAATAATCAAGAGCCATTCATACCATTGTGAAAGCAGTAATCTTAGCGGGTGGATTGGGTACGCGTTTGCAGCCATATACATTTTTCATTCCGAAACCTATGCTTCCGCTTGGAAACAAACCGTTGTTAGAATATTTGGTAGAGTGGTTAAACAAATCAAAAAAGATCAACCAGATTGTGATCTGTGTTAGTTATTTGCACAGGTCGATAGAAGATTATTTTGAAGATGGTTCGAGATTTGGAATAGAAATTACGTATTCGAGATCCGATAGGCCTCTTGCAACGGCAGGGCAATTAAAGACAGCATCCAGGTACCTAGACGAGTCCTTCGTTTGTTTATACGGCGATTCTGTATATGAGTTTCCATTAGACAAAATGATAGATAATCACATAAATGACAAAGCATTTATTTCTATGGCTTTGACTAGATACAAGACAAATCTCAAGTACGGATTTATAGAGTTGGATAACAGCGAAAAAATGCTTGTTTCTGATTGGAAGGAGAAACCAGAAGTTGCCGGCCTCATCAATATTGGTTGTTACGTTTTTGAACCTGAATTTTTAAAGATGATTCCAAATTCAGTTTCCTTTGGAATGGATCAGGCTGTGAGATCCAGTATTAAGGACAAGAAAAAGGTAAAATCATACATAGTTAAGGACGGGAGTTTTATGGATATTGGAGATAAGAAATCATATTTAGAAGCTTATAAACAGTACGTAAAAAGGTTAGGCAAAATTTAGATGATACGCCCTGTCTACACCAAATCCAGCCTATTACTTTGTAAAATACAAATTACTGACGTTGAAGTTGATTAAATTTTGATTAGAGCAGAGATTTGCTTAAATGTCTCCACATTAAGGGTTAAGAATTCAAAATAAGGGACAATTCCGAGAAGGGGAACCTGTGATAACTTCTCAATAAATTGTGGTGTATTAGATTCAATTTCATTAGGTTGAGATGGCATCTTGTTAACTATTATTCCCTTTATATTGATCCCATTTGCCTTACATTCCCTTACGGTTAACAAAGTGTGATTGAGAGTGCCGACAGTACATCTTGTCACTAGTATTACTTCAAGATTTACTAATTTGATAAAATCTAACAAAGTAGATTCGCTATTTAATGGTACTAACAGTCCACCTATTCCCTCAACTAGAATAAATTCGTAATTTTTAGTCAGATATTCATATTTTTCTAGAGCATAATTTAGATTAACCTCTTTCAATTTTAAGAGTTCAGTAGCCATAAAAGGAGAACAAGGCATTGGAAAGTAATACGGATTTACATTTTCCTCTGCTTCGATCATACCAATTGAATCGCAAAGTATTGCTACATCTTCAGATCTATATTTTTTTGAATATGGTTTGTTACCCGTTGCGAACGGTTTCATTATTCCTATGCTATTTATTTTTCTTGATAGCCTCCATCCTAAGGAGGCAGTAATCAAAGTTTTTCCAACATTAGTATCAGTCCCAATTATGAAAATCCCTTTAGACACTATTTGATACACTCACTTCCTTCCTTAATACTTGTTGGATCTGTAGCAAAAAGGCAATTGTTGGTTTGTAGCTGGGCAAGTATCAAAATAATTATGCATTTTTTGAACTCAAACATAAATGTGGGTAAAAAAATGGGACTAGTAATGATAAAAAGTGTTGAACTATAAATCTATATTGTATCTCGCTATTACAACTTTGATCATTGAAAGAAGGCAAAATTGGTAGTTTTACCGAAGCTGAGAAAGAATCGTTTTATAGAGTCATATTTTCAAGAAGAGATGTAAGAAAAAATTTTGTTTCTAAGACGATATCTGATAAAATCCTATACAGGATACTTTTAGCCGCTCATCATGCTCCATCAGTAGGATATTCCCAACCGTGGAATTTCATACTGATTAGAAATAAGAATACCCGAAATTTAATTAGGAAATCATTTTTAAAGGAAAGATTGAAGTCAATAGATCTTATTCCTAATACGGACAAGAGGAAAGATAAATACTTGAACCTGAAATTGGAAGGTATTTTAGAATCCGATCTGAACATATGTATTACCTACGACCATCACAGGTTCGGCCCTTTCATTATAGGTAGAATGACCATTAAAGAAGCAGGTATCTACAGCGTTTGTTGTGCAATTCAAAATTTGTGGCTGGCAGCCCGTGTTGAAAACATTGGGGTAGGATGGGTAAGTATTATCGATAACAAAGATCTTTCTAAAATACTTGATCTGCCCTCAAATGTACAACCCATTGCCTATTTGTGTCTCGGATATGTAAAAGAATTTGAAAATAAACCTGATTTGGAGTCAGTGAAATGGCTCGAGCGGATGCCTTTGTGTGAAGTGGTCAATTTCGAAAAATGGAATAACGAATCGAACACAGATGACTTTTGGAATCATTTACGGGGTTTGTTAAACCATCAGACATAAATTTTCTAATCATAGTCTTAGCCGAATCTACATTGCAGCATATCTCAAACTAAATATCAAAAAAAACGTGGCCCAACAATTACCACAAGTCACTTTCGAGATGTCGAAATCTGAACTAGAGTTTGTAAATTACTACGATTAATTTTTTTTATCCTTCTTGATTTTTGCAAACAATCCTCTGTCCTATTTTGACTAATTTAAGTATTGCGGAATTACTACATTATTGATAAATATTGTAATATTTTGTATAAGTTTTACATTTTTATTTTAGAAATCAAAAAAAAGTGCCGGAGGCGGGATTTGAGCCCGCGACCTTTCGATTATGAGTCGAACGCTCTGACCAGGCTGAGCTACCCCGGCAAGCCCAGCTCTGATATCTATAAGCAAATCAAGTAAAATATACGTATAATATAATCTAACCTACATTCAATAAGTGTTCAATTTTTAAAGGCTACTCAAGATATGGTCTAGATAATTACATTTCCATGTTGACAGACTACGGTATATTTAATTCAATTAATAATTAGCAATAATAAAAGTCAAAAATTGAATGCTCAAACCACTTGATACTGAGCAGTATTTGTTCATTTGTTGCGAGGCAGATTCTAAGCTACTACTTCCTAATCTCAAAACTATTAATTTTTAATATTTATATTAAATAATATTTACCCCTTAGATATTTTTTCACAAATACTTATTTTAAGCGTCTCCTAAATACGTGATTATATTTGGCTGCTGACATGTGTAAAAGATTTACTAAAACTTCAATTTAGTTATTCTACGACGGTTAGATCGAGAAGTTCGCTAGCGAATTTCTGATTAATTTTTTTCACAATTCATATTTCGATAATTCCTATACTGTGATTCCTGAAAAATTTCTTACAAGAAGCTTTTAATAAACGCAATGTAAAATTTTGATTAAAAAGAATTGGATTATAATATACCTATTAATTTTGCTGGCCTCGATTTAAAAAATCCAGTAATAATTGCTTCAGGAATTCTAGGGCTATCCCAGAATATTTTCGATAGGCTGAGTAAAAATGGGGTCGGAGCCATAGTGAGTAAATCAATTAGCATTTTACCTCGTATAGGTTATAGAAACCCTACTGTTGTTCCATTAGATAACCAGAATTGGTTAAATGCTGTTGGGTTAGCAAATCCTGGTGCAGATGCTTTTTCACAGGAGATTTTAAATAACAAAATTCCGCTGTTTGTGAGTATTGTTGGGTCTTCCACAGAAGAATTTCGGACCATTGTTCAAAAATTTCAAAATTCGAAAATACTTGGTTTTGAACTTAATTTATCGTGTCCACATGTTGATAGGATGGGCATGGAGATAGGTGATGACCCGAAACTAGTTCGAGAGATTATTGAGTCCATTAAGGATCAATCCAAGAAGCCATTGATAGTTAAAGTTGGTTTAGGTAAATCAGATATTTTACAAATTGCTAAGATCGCAGAGGATGCAGGCGCCGATGGGATAACGGCTATAAATACATTGCGAGCTATGAAAATTGATATCGATAACAAGTGCCCCATTTTGGAGAATAATATAGGTGGTCTTTCTGGTGCGGCCATAAGACCTATTGGAGTAAGATGTGTGTATGAACTTTACAGGGTCATAAAAATACCAATAATAGGCTGCGGTGGTATTTTTACGATCTCTGATATGCTCGAGTATATCATGGCAGGAGCTTCTGCGGTACAAGTTGGAAGCTTTATTGCCCATAACGGCATGGAATCCATAGGTAAATTAATTACTGATCTGCGATATTATTTGGAATCAGAAGGATATAAAAGAGTGGGGGAAATTGTTGGGATTGCACATCGATAAGAATTTAACTAGAATTGTGAACATAAGTGACGTCATCATTGAAACTGCTACCGTTAAAACATTCATATTTAAAGATACACTTTCAAGTGAAGCACAACCAGGTCAATTTTTAATGGTTTGGATCCCAAGGAAAGAAGAAATTCCACTCAGCGTAATGATTTCTAATTTATCAGATCACGCCGCTATAACTATAAGAAAAAATGGTCTTGCATCTACATCCTTGTATGACAAGAAATTAGGAGATAAGATCGGTATTCGTGGACCCTATGGAAATTCATTTTCGATCCAAAAAACAAAAAAGAACGTACTTCTTTTGGGAGGGGGAACAGGTTTGGTTCCTCTAGTGAGATTACTCCACAAGATGCATGAACTAGATCTAATGATTACTGTAATTGTCGGGGCAAGAACAAAGAGCGAATTGTTTTTTATTGATCTTGTTACTAATATATTAAGAGATCAAACTCACAATTTGCTTATTTCAACTGAAGATGGAACTATGGGTTCAAAAGGATATCCTACAGACGTATTAAGGGAGCTTATAAGGAACAATTACCCAATCGATTTCATTTATACCTGCGGTCCAGAATTGATGATGAAAAAAACTTTTGATTTAGCTTCGGCCAAAAAAATTCCGATCGAGGCAAGTATTGAGCGATACATGAAATGTGGAATAGGGATTTGCTCGAGTTGTAGTATAAACGATAAGCTCGTATGTGTAGATGGGACTGTTTTTGACGGCGTAGAAATTTCTAATTTATCTGAATTTGGAGTATCTTATAGAGACAAGGCCGGAATACTTACAAAGTATCGATGAATCCAGATGATCATTGACAATCAAAAATAGATATTGAGGATATGTTAAACGTATTATATTAAAACCAGTCAATAATATTTTTATATTCTATTTATCGTCTAAATTATATAATTTGTCTTCCATTTCGATTTCTTCAGATGACAAAGTCAATCAGGTAAGGAATAATACTAAGATTAGAAAATGGAGTACTCTTTATCACAATGGCGTTTGTTTTCCACCAGAATATGATTTCAAAGGCTTAGAGTTCAAAATAAAGGGTGAAAAATTCCTTCTGAATCGAGAACAAGAGGAGCTTGTTTATGCATGGGCCAAGAAAAAAGATACACATTATATTAAAGACGGAATATTTCAGAAAAATTTTTTGCTGGATTTTAAGAAACTTCTTCCTAGGAATATTCAACAAATCCTGACCAAAATTGAAGAGTTAGATTTTGAGGAATTTTACAAAGCTGTAGACACAGAAAAAAGGATAAAGGAAAGAGAAAAGCAGGCATGGAAAGAGCTGCCTAAAGAGAATAAGAAACGGATTGCACTAGAGAAGAAAACCGAGAAGGAGAAATTAAAGAATTTTTATGGTAAGGCGATAGTAGATGGAATAGAAGTAGACGTAGCCAATTGGCTTGTTGAACCCCCTGGTCTTTTTATGGGGAGAGGTCAACACCCCTTAAGGGGGAGGTGGAAGCCTAGAGTAAAACCCCAAGAAGTAATTCTAAATTTAGGAGAGGATGCAAATGTTCCCGAAGGGCCATGGCAGCGAATCATTCACGACCATACGTCAACATGGCTTGCTTCATGGATTGAAACTCTAACTGGAAAAAGAAAATATGTATGGCTTCATGATTCGTCTTTGATTCGTCAGAATTACGATAGGGCCAAATATGATAAAGCCTTGAATCTAGAAAAATTTATAGAAAAAATTGAAAGAGAAATTGTACGAAGAATGGGAGCCAAAGATCTTAGCCAGCGTAGAGTTTCAACCGTTTGTTACCTTATTATGAAAATGGCTATGAGAGTTGGGGATGAAAAAGATCCTGACGAAGCCGACACAGTGGGTGCCACTACACTTAGAAAGGAACACTTAAAGTTTGGGATAGATTCTGAAGGAAAGAAATATTTAGAATTTAGCTTCCTTGGGAAAGATAGCGTTCCCTGGAGAAAATCAATATCCATTGATTCTCCTGACAAATTAGTTCTCTATGAAAACTTAAGCTTATTCTTGAAAAATAAAAAGGATTCAGATCCCATTTTTGATAACATAAATTCGATGAGGGTTAACACTTTTCTAAGAAATATCGATCCAAAAAATGTGCCAGGTTTGACAGCAAAAGTGTTTAGAACGTATATTGCAACTAATGTAGTAAAACAATCGTTACGCAATCCTCCAATTAAATTAAATAGAAATTCCTCAGAATTTGAAAAGGCCTATGTTGCCAAATATGCCAACTTGCAGGCAGCGATTACTTGTAATCACAAAAAGGGAGTCGACCCAAAAAATCCAAACGCAATATTAGCAAATCGTAAATTTGAAGAATCCATAGGAAAAAAGATTTCCACTATAAATGCAATCAAGGCCGATCTCAAGGCCAAGAGATGGAAGACCGAAAATCAAAGAGTAAGATTAGTAGAAAGGATTGAAAAATTGGAATATCAATTAAAATTGCAAAAGGATACTAGCGAGTACAATCTAGGGACTTCATTACGAAATTATATCGACCCCAGAGTATATAGGTCCTGGATGAATCATGTTGATCTTGAATGGAAAAAGGTGTATACAAGTACGCTTCAAAGGAAGTTTTTGTGGGTAGATTCCGTAAGCAAAAAAGATCTACAATCGAATTTTAGTGTTTAGCAAATAATAAAACTGAAAATAAATTGGAAAGTAAAACACAACGCCTAAAGATCAAGGCCATCCTAAACAACAGCAGCAACGAAATTCTATTTGTAAAGGATACTGAAAGCGATCCTACTCAAACCTTAAGACTCCCCGAACAAATGATATTGTACGGAGAAACTCCTGAATTCGGTCTAAGAAGGGCAATACTAGAAATGGCAAATATCGAAGCAGAACCGTTATCATTATTGGGTATATATTCGAAAATGGAATTAGATGCAGCCAACACCAGACACGTGATAACCATAGTTTTTATATGTCTTATTTTGGATTTTGGAAAGGTAGCCGATAGATCAAATTGTATTTGGTTAAACAAATTTGAACAAACAAAAATGCCCATAATTGAGGAGGACAAACGAATCTTAAGGGATTACGCTGCATGGCGTATAGACAAATCAACTTATTGGACAACAAAGTTATTCTAATCCTAAGTTACATTACAGGGAAAATGTTCTCATTGTAGCAATGGCAGATTCAGTAAGTTTTATTGTAAAAGCAGAGGCATTATCAGACTGAATTTTTGATAGTCTTTCTAAAAAGCTAGTCTTGTCTTTTCCTCTCTCAAACATTCCTCCTGATTCTTTGATACAAAGGGGAAATCTTTGTATTTTTAATCCCTTTGAAAACAAGTAATCTATAAATTTCAAGTAGTTTTTTGTTTCTGAATATTCCCAATTTTTTTCCTCACATAGCATAATCCATACATCGATTGAATTTTGAAAAAAAGCCTTATCCCGGAGCTCTTCTAGACTCACTATACTTTTTTAATCATAATAGGAATTTAAATCTTAATTTGTCATTAACTTGTCATTAAGCTGATACCTAGAATTAAAATTTGGTCTAATACCAAGGGGGCTATAATCACCAGTAGAACAAGAAAAGCAGAGTTCTTTCTTTGCAATTCCAATTCCCTTGGCCAACGTTAAATTATCATTGTAAAAAACACTATCGGCACCAATCACTTCGGCGACCCTTTTACCCACTATATTTGGATTATTTTCGTCCCTAGCTACCTGATATGCGATAAGCTCCTCTTGAGAGGGAAAGTCTATACCTGCATAGCATGGATAGCTTATGGGCGGGTATGTAATGACCATGGATATCCTTTTTGCTCCAGCATGTCTTACAGACTCGACTATAGCTCGTGAGCTCGTGCCTCTCACTATGCTATCATCCACAATAATGACGTGTTTATTTTCAATAATTTCTTTTATAGGCAAAATATTTTGATTGATTTCTTTCCTGTCCTGTGTAAGTGGTTCTATAAAACTTCTCATTGAGCCTTTCTTGCTATACCTATCCTTCAGAAGACCCTCTTCAAAAGGAACTCCTAGCTTGAGTGCATATCCGAGCGCTGCCGGCCGAGATGAATCTGGAACAGGAATAACCACATCTGCATTGGAAATAGGGAATTTTTCTGCTAAATATTCTCCAATTTTTTTCCTGGCTAGATAAATGTTTATGCCCTCCATAATGGAACTTGGGTGAGCAAAATAAGTAAATTCAAATGCACAGTGCGCATGATTAGTTAATTCAGAGAATCTCTCTGATGTTATCCCATCCTTATCAATTCGAACTAACTCCCCTGGTTCAATATCTCTTACCAAAACAGCTCCAATGGCTGAAAATGCACAAGACTCGGAGGCGATCACGTATGTATGTGTATCCTTGTGGTATCCTAATACAAGTGGCCTAAACCCTTTTGGATCACGCGCAGCATATATGGTATTAGAGTCTGTCAAAAAGGTGAAACAATAGGAACCCACCATTTCATTCTTTAAAATGGACATTGCAGTTTTCATATCGTCTTTCTTCTTCAAGATACTTACCAAGCGCTGGGCAGCTACCAAAGTGTCAGTCATATTCTGAGGTGTAAATGTACAGCCTCCAACCATGTTTGACAATTGTTCAGCGTTAGAAATGGTACCATTATGAGCTATACAAAGATCCCTAACTTTAAGCGGTTGAGCGTTTTCGAGAGAACTAGAACCAAATGTTGAATATCTCACATGTCCGATTGCAATATTCGAAGTGTATTTCGTCTTAACTTTTTCAAATTCATGCGCAGATCTTGCAACCAAACCTGTTTTCTTGTAAGGCTGCTTCCTCGGCACAGCTAGGCCCCAAGATTCCTGACCTCTGTGTTGTAGAGATCTTAAACAGTCAATCAAATATGGGATAACGTTTGAGCCATCGAGGGAGTAAATGCCCACCACTCCACAATTTTCATGAACCATGAGAAAATTATACTTCGTTTATCTTTCTTTTTAAGATTTCATTTTACAGTATAATCATGACAGAACTTTGTATAGATATTATGTTTTATGATTAAAATTATTTTGCAAGCTTGATTCATAGATTTCCAAGAATTCATCCAAATGCGAATTGAAAATAATTTTTTTCTGGTCTTTAAGGATACACCGTTTTGATCTTGTAGTCGATCCAATTTTCGAAAATGACACCTTAGAGTTTAATAAAAGTTCATTTACTCTTTCCGCATTTTTTGTCGTAAAAACGAATCGATTGTGACTCTCCGAAAATATCAAATAATCAAGTCGAGAACATGAATTAGGAATCAAACCAGCCTGTACACTAAACCCAAGATTAGACTGAATTGCCATTTCAAGCAAGGTCACTATCAATCCACCTTTAGAACAATCATGAATAGATTCAATCACGTTATCTTCCTGCAACTCATAGACTGCTTCAATAGTTTTTTTTGCTTCTTCTAAATTGACTTTTGGTGCCTGTCCACCAATTATATGTAAACAGTGTTCAAAATATTCCGACCCACCCATCTCATCTTTGGTGTTCCCTAAGATGAAAATAGACTCCTCAGCATCATAATTCGGATATCTCAATTTTTCCTTTGAATTGATGATACCCAGCATTCCAAATACAGGTGATGGTTTAATTGAACCAGTAATAGTTTCATTATACAAACTCACCTTACCTCCAACCACAGGTATACCCATAAATGTACAAAAGTCTCGAATAGCGCTTATGGTTTGCACAAATGTCCAGAAGATTTCCTCATTCTCTGGATTTCCAAATTGCAAATGATCCACAACTCCCAAAGGTTTTGCTCCAACACATGTTATATTTCGCAAAGCTTCAACCATACAACCTAATGTCCCGTGATAAGGATCCAAATAACATTGTTTAGAATTACCGTCTAAGGTAAATGCTAAATATTTATTTTCAGACAATTTAACTACTGAGCTATCAGCAGCTCCTGGTTTCGCAACAGTTCTCACTCCAACCTCGTGATCAAATTGTTGATACACCCATTTTTTACTACATACGGATGGATTGGATAGCATTTCAAATATGAAATCTAGCAAGTTGTTTTGTACCTCAGGCTCCTTGAATTGTGCACGCAATTTCTTCAGATATCTTGGTTCTTTCGATGATCTATCCAAAAGTGGAGCATTAGCCACTAAACTAGCAGGCATTTGTGCAACAACCTTTCCAGCACTAGAAATTGATAAATCTCCGCCCTTAGTTACTTGCCCTATTACTGCAAAATTTACATTGTGTTTTTCAAAGATCTTAGAAAATCTTGACTTATTCTCTTCACTGACAATATACAGCATACGTTCCTGAGATTCAGATATCATAATTTGCGTATCGGTCATATCATTTTGTTTTAAAGGTACATTTGACAATTCAACTTGAAACCCTTTCATGAGATTATCTGCTGTTTCTGACAAACAACATGACAGACCACCTCCACCCAAATCCTTCATCGAACTAATACAATTATTTTCCAGTGCTTCCATTGTAGCTTCTAATAAAGTTTTTTCTAAAAATGGATCTGGGATTTGTACTGCAGATCTATTCTCCTCCTCAAGATTCTTAGAAGCAAAGGAAGCTCCATGAATTCCATCAATCCCTGTGGAATTTCCACCCAATATGATCCAATCCCCTGGTGAGGACTTGTTTAGAACGAGGTCATTTTGTTTGGCATAACCAATAGACGCGACATCAACCAAGCAATAGTTATCAAATGAGTCATCAAATTCAATCTCACCTCCTACAGTTGGGATCCCCATACAATTTCCATATTCAGCAATTCCTTTTACTACGTTCTTTAATAGCCATAGATTCTTTTTCTTAAATCTGGATTTATCATCTATGCTTCCAAACCTCAATGCGTTAAATAACGCAATGGGGCGAGAACCCATTGAAATAATATCCCGAAGAACTCCTCCTACACCCGTGGCTGCTCCCCCAAATGGTTCTACTGCAGATGGGTGGTTGTGACTTTCTATATGAACAGTAACTACATATCCATCTCCTACATCTATCACTCCGGCATCATATCCTGGACCAATCACTACATTATTACCTTTTGTAGGTAATGATCTAATATATTTTTTTGACGACTTGTAAGAGCAATGTTCAGACCACTCTGCCCCAATTATATTTTGTTCCAGTTCATTCGGCTGTCGTCCTAGCTTCTCCACAAGATATTTGTATTCGTTTTTTTCAAGTATGGTCACAGAATTTACCTCAGATTATTTCAGATAGTGCAGTAACGACTTGAACATCATAATAGAATTTCCTCTATATCCAGCAGGAACCAAATCAATATCACTACCCCTCTCAGGATGAGGCATCATACCCATCACGTTGCCCTTTGTGTTACAGACGGCGGCTATATTTTCCATTGAGCCATTGGGATTACCATCAGTATATTGAATAACTACTTGACCATTCTGATAAATCTTCTCCACAGATCCAGGGTCTACAACAAACTTCCCTTCACCATGTGCTATAGGAATTGATAAAATCTCCTTCTCTTCAAATAAACATGTAAATGGAGTTTTGTTGTTTACAATTGCTGTGTTTATCCATTTACATACGAACTTTAAAGAATCATTCAAAATCAGTGCCCCGGGTAAAAGACCGGACTCTACTAATATTTGAAACCCATTGCAAATTCCCAGAACAGGAACATTCTTCTCAGACATCTCAATTATCTTACTCATGATTGGACTATGGGCAGCAATAGCGCCCGCACGTAACCTGTCACCATATGTAAAGCCGCCTGGTATAATAATACTGTCAAATTCACCAATAGATGATTTATGCCAAATAAACTCCGCATCAACATTCAAAATATTCTTTAGAATATGACGGACATCCCTATCACAATTACTGCCAGGAAAAACTGTGATTCCTATTTTTGCCAACACTAATAATTTTAAATTTATTTAATAAATTCTTATTCCTACAATCCTTTCGATTATTTATTGCTTGATCAATATTGCATTAACGATTCCATCTTGCCCTGGTCTTGAAACGACTCTTGCTAGGCCTAATTCAGTTTCTAATATGGAACCTTTGGAAATAACGCCTCTTCTTTCAAAATCTTTGTTTGCAGGATTCTTTGTGACTCTTACGATCTTAACTTTAGTAGTTTTCTTTGAATCTTTATCACTCACATTAGCATGGTCTGCATATTTGAATGCGACCTTAATGTTATTACCACGCACTTTGCGTATAACATTTTTTGCCTCTCCAACTGTAGCTTCATTTGGATATCTATCAATTTCATATTTTCGTCGTGTACGATTAGGAATGATTCTTCCTCCAGTATATTTCCTTCCTGCTAAGTTTTCGATAGATTTACGCACAAATAGGATTTATGCAATCGATAATTAAGTGTTTTTCTTTTCTGCATCCTTTGGTTGCAGAAGTAAACTTTTCTTAAGCATTTTGAGATCGCCAACTCCAAAATAATTATTAAATTTAATTGTAGTAGAATAAACTTTTATCCTCCCAGAACTCTTAAATTGGACAAATTCTTGATCTTGAAGCTCGCGCAAGTGATGGTATACTTTTGAACCCCTAATTTCAAGCAACCTCTTGGTTGTAACTGGCTGCTCATATGCTATATAAGACAATGTTTTTAATACAGAATTAGAAATTTGAGGTCTATTTGAAAATTTTTTTACTATTGGTGCATAACTAGGTTTAAGTTGAAATACATAACTATTATCCTCCAACTTTGCTATCTCTAGTGCTTTGAAGGTAACTTTGGTCTTGTTTACCAATTCAATCAGCAGACGTTTTACTCGTTCTTTTGAATCGGTTCCAGAAGCATTAACAATTTCTTCAATTGTAATTGGACGGCCTGCCGAATACAAGGCGGCCTCAATTCTCGCTACAACTTCATCGTTTGGTAATTTTGCCATATGAAATAATCAAGAGTTAATTTTAGGAATTATTATGATAGTATCGGAGTTAAGAGTATGGTTTTTTCCAGAAATGTTCTTTGAATCTTCGCCTTTAGATAAATTGTCATCTTTGGTTTCAGGAGCTTGAGTGATAATTTCAATCTTATTTTTCATACTCAAATATAGCATTGCAATAAAATATCTAGCAACTTCTAGCTCATTCATATTTTGGACTAGATCATTAAAAATCAGCTGATCTCTTTGTAATAATTTTTCAATCAACTTATTTTCAAAGTCTTCAATAATTTTTTCAAATTTGATAAGGTAATCCTGGAAATCTACAGCTTGAACTGGTTCCAATTTGACTTGACTTTTTCTAGCTATGGGATTAGTCAAATCAGTAATCATGTTCTCTAAGATAGATAGCAAGTCCTCTAACGACACAGGATAAGCAATTTCTTGTCTGAAAGGCAAAGTTAAGTTTGAAATTTCAGGAATCGGGATTTTTTCTGTTATTCCTCCGGTTTTTTGAAATTCGGTACTTGCATTCTTATTTGCAATTTTTTCTAATCTAAAAATTGACTCGACCTTGAGTCGATGGATAAGTGTTGATGTAAGTATAGCAACCCCACAAAGTCTCAAATCCTTGTAGGTTGATGATGTGAGCGTAGACAAAAGAATTTCCAATAATTTCACAATATCAATCTTCCAAACGTCATCTCTTTCAATGAGAGATGGGTTAAAAAGCAGATTGAGTGGGGGTTGAGAAATTTTTTTCTTGGTTGAAAAATGATGATCATCTTGAGAGACTACACCCATCTTTATGTACATATGCAAGGGTTAATTTATTACATTCTAAATTGCTCATCCAAAAAAAGTAAGATAATTTGGTTGACAAATTAAGGGCGAACCTAAATTTCTTTGAGAATCAGTTCTACAAAGGTAAATATAAAATCAAAGGTGACTTAAGTTATGCATTATTGGTATGGATGCATAGATACTCCTTTCACCGAGTACCGTGATTATCTATCAAAGTTTCGGTTAGTTACCGATGTAATTAATTTAAGAAAGGATCTTGGCAATATGATACCTGATAAGTCTTGGATGCTATACTTGTTGGAAGTTTTTAACATTCAGAAGCTTCCAATAGAGTTAAACTTAATTTGTCAATTTGACGGCCAAAATTATTTTGAGGCAATTTTTAAGGGACATAATCAGTACAGATTCAGAAAAATTTTGCCAGAAATTGGAAATTCTTATTATAGACAAATTACAATGCTTGAAGAAGAGTCTATCATCGTATACTACCTAAAAGACCTCAGTCGAGGCGTTGAAGAAAAGTTCAGCTTGTCAGTTAACCGAGATTTATTTGCCCTTCAGTTTTATCAATGTTTCACAGGAATTGAATGGTGGAATAGAGTTGGATATGAACCTTACAACATCAGATTTGAGGCCCTTGTTTCAAAGTTAATGTACGGATATAATGACAATATTGAAGATCCTGATTCTAAAATATTCTTTCCCATTGGAACAACTTATGAAAATAAAGACGGGACAACTAATTCCTATCCTGTTAAAATTGATTTTATGGATCGAATAGACGGATGTATTTGCTATACAGTTAAGTAAGAATTATTTAGGATAATATGATTTAGCGGTTGGGAATTATGAAGGAATTATCAAGCCTTTGGAGATGACTAAATAATTCAGGATGCAATATACGACATAATATTTCAATACCTGTGATGACTCTTGGACTCGGTTTGCTGAAGTAAGAATTTGAATCAACCAAATAAATCTCGCCATTATTATAAGCTCGTAGCGATTTCCATTGAGGATCGTCAAAACATTCATAATCACTTTGTGTCCTATTCAAATCATAACCGCATGGAGCAATAATGATTTTATCAGGGTTCAATTTTTCGATTTCTGCAAGAGTAATTTGCCTTGAATTCATTCCAGATACAGTTCCCAAGGGTAATCCATTAGCGGTATGTATCATGTCAGGCACCCAGTGTCCTGCCAAATAGAAGGGATTTATCCAGTCCAAGCAGATAATTTTGGGAAGAGGGTCAGTTTTCTTTTTTATGTTGATTGATTTTAGGACCGTTTGGATAGCATGAATTCTTGACTCTAATTTACCCAGCAGCTTATATGCATCCTCCAAATTTCCTAATTCTTTGCCTATAGTTATGATACTTTTAAGGATATCCTGGAGATTTGTTGGATTTAGGATTAGATTGCTGGGATTGTACCCTAGTATTTTATTACAAAGAACAATTTCGTTCTCGAACGGTGCGCAGACGGAACATAGTTTTTGACTAATTAAAACATCTGGTTGAATATTCTTGATAAGTTGTTTATCTAGAGCAAAAATTGGTTCATTTTTGAATGAAAGTTCCTTTATCTTTTTGTCAATTTCAAATCCGGAAAGAGATTCAAAATCAATTACTGGCTTGATAACTTTGGATTTTCTTAGTGCTTCAAGAGGGTAAGTACATTCATGTGTAACTCCATATACGAATGGACCTAGCCCAATTTCAAATAGGATTTCTGTAGCGCTTGGAAGAAATGATATGATTCTGTTATATTTTTTCACACTCAATTAACCTCCTAGGCCAACCTATTATTTTCATAAAAGAATCTAATTCAATGATGGCACTTATAGAGCGTATACAATCCCTTGAAAAAATCGATTGTTACCTTGGAGTTTAATTTGCTGGCTCCCATTGCCCTGTCAGAGAAAGTATATGGAATTTCTTTGATCTTTATATTTTTGGATTTAACCAGTATCTCTAGCAAGATTTTAAAGCCGGAGGTGTTAAAATGCATTTTTCGAATCATGCTCCTTTTTATAACGAAAAAACCGGACATAGGGTCCGAAACATCTGACAATCCAAATATTAATTTAGATAAATTCGTAGCAAACCTACTCAAAAAGATTCTCTTAGGGGTCCAACCGACAATTTTGCCTCCTTTCACATATCTCGAAGCAATAACAAGATCACAATCAGATCTTCGAATCTCACTTATCAAACTATTAATGTGACTCGGAGAATGCGAAAAGTCAGCATCCATAACTAAAATATATTCGCTTATAGAAGATTTAAATCCCTCGTAAATAGCAGAAATCAAACCGGACCTTTCACTTCTCTTTATCACCTTAATGTAAAAGCGGTTCTCCTTTTGGGGATAAATTAAATAATATTGATGTGATTGCAAACCTATATTCTGTCGAATTTTATAAACTTTAAACCCATTATCATTTGTAAAATCATTAATAATAGTGCCAACGGTGTCGTCAGGTGAGTTGTCATCAACAATAACAATTTCATAAGGTTCATTTTCACACGTTCCTGTTTTAATTTCATTGATTAGTTTTATAATATTTTCAGATTCGTTAAGTGTTGGAATAACTACCGTGAAAAGTGGTCTAGAATGGAACTTTTCTATGAGGTCATCCTGCGTCTTTCTGCATATTACATTCTCGCTCAATTCAATGTATCACATTAATTAATATTTTTCAGTTGTAATAACTCATATATATAATTGTGTAAAAGGACTATAAACATTGCTAGTTACTCATGAATTTGAAACTATCCAGTATCGTGTCGATAGTATCCGACATTTTATCAAAATCCATTGAACTAGTTGAAAATGATAGGATTACAAGGCGGGAGTTTCCGTACAATAAATACTCGTTAACTTTTGTCTTACCGATATTAGAATCGTATCCGTAAAGCAGCTCCTTTGCCGTGATGTTGCTACTGCTAACATTAACATTTTTGATCGAAATTATATCCAAGTTCTGCAAATTATTTATCATGTATTTAATTTCATTGAGCAATTCGGTTCTCATTTTTTCATCCTTGGTTTGGGAAGAATTGGATATCAAACTGTTGTTACTACTTAGGTTATAGTAAATATCTAGTCTTTCTAAATAGCGGTCTGACAAATCACTTTGATTTGATATTATTGACAAGCGGTTCTTCCCTTCGCTTAAAATCCAATTATCTGGATAAGAGAGTTCAAACCCAAATGGAGATTCAATTGAAGCATAACCAGAAATCTTCAACGATTTTTCTGAGGTATCATCTTTCTTATAATCCTCGATTTTAATGGAAGAAATAATTTTGGTTAAAATTGGATTGTAAAAACCGAAACTATCTGGTGTAGTGGCAAAAGTAACAATGAATGCGTTATTGTTATCTATTAGCCAAGTTTGCATTACCTGCATCATTTTGTCGTTTACTCTGTGAGTGAAAATAATACGCTCTGCACTAAGATCAGAAATGTTGATAGGGAATGAATCAATAAGTTCAAAATTATTCAATTTTGAGAATAAAGCATCCTTTGCTGCTTTTGAAAAATCAGACAGGGTAGTTGTTGACTCTAATTTTTCAATTCCGATCGCTAGCTTACTTGAGGGAACAGTTGAGGGCGCCTTTTTTGGAGGAACTATAATGATGGCATCTGCAATATTATCATACAGTGATTCTTTTTCTATTTTCCAATCCGTAGGTAACGATATGAACATCGAAATATTATCATTTACCAATAACTTGAGATTCGACCAATTACCAAAAAGAGCTGCACTGTTTGATTGTGCATAATTAGCCCGCAAATCTGCTGAAAAAAATAAGACAATTACAAAAATAAATAAACTTACTACAAGGATAGATAATATCATAAAATTAGATTCACTTTAATATTCATAATTGGAGCGGGCCGAAGTTCATCAAATGTTTAAAATTCACACTGTATGAAACTAAGAAATAAGAAGCGAGATGAAATTGCCAACTGATCCTTTCATTTCAAGCCAAACTTTTTTTTACTTCTGTCAAGATTAAATTATATCTTCATAGATACTAATTCATCTATCTTGTTGCACAGGTCTTATCAGAATCTCGTTTACATTGACATGTTGGGGAGAGTCTATAGCATATAATATCGCATTAGCGATATCTTGTGCTTCCAGTGCTTTCATGTTCTTTACTGAATCCACAAACGATTTGAGAGATTCATCGGTAATAGTATTTGTAAGTTCAGTTGCGACGACTCCTGGTTCGATACAAGTTACTCGGATATTTGATCTTTGGCTTAGTTCTTGTCTCAGCCCCTCACTGAAAGCAGTGATGGCGAATTTTGTTGCGCAGTATACACTACCTGCAGGGAATACTACCCTTCCTGCCACAGATGAAATATTTACAATGTGTCCAGCTTTGTTTGAAAGCATATTAGGAATTACAGCAGCAGTGGTATGCAAGACACCTTTGATGTTGACATCTATCATCCTATCCCATTCATCTAACTTTAAATTTTTCACGAAACTTAGAGGCATCAAGCCTGCGTTATTGATGAGTACATCAGTCCTGCCATACTCCTTTAGGGCTAATTCTGCAAAGCTTTTACAATCTTCTTTTTTAGTCACATCCAGTGAAGTTGTAATTATCTTTCCGTTCTCCTTTTCAATTTCCTTTCTAAGTTCGTCTAATTTTTCAGTCCTTCGGGCACCAGCTACGATATTAGCCCCTTTCTTGGATAACGTTATAGCTGTAGAATATCCTATACCACTGCTTGCACCAGTAATCAAAACAACCTTGTCCTTTAACATACATAACTGGTTTGTGCTTGGTTAAATTTAATTATACTTACTGATATGCTAGAGTTTCAAGTATAAATTGGGAAAAGTTTCATGAAATAATTTATCATCAATTACTGTCTTACAATCAATATTAGTGTGTATGATTAGATATCTATAAATTTTGGCGAAATTCGACTGATTGTAGACAGAATTTATATCTACGCTATAAAATCAAAAAAAATTATGGAGCCGCAATTACATCGGCCCATGATACTCATCAGGATACGCATCAGCTTCAACAGTTTCGATTGGCTTTCCTGAAGGTAAGGGTGCGCTTTTCGCAACTTCGTAATTAAAGATTTCAGGAAAATCTATCTTGAGAATTACGTTCATACCCACTTGATAAATTTCTGATTTGGGTACGTCAAATCTCTTATTGTTTTCTCCGAATATAACAACCTTATCAGACGTTTCTTTCATGACATGTCCCACATGATCTTCGTTTTTGGCTCTAACTCCCTTATTAAATAGTGTATTTGGATATCGTCCTTCATAAGTGGCTAAATCCACCATTCGATCCCCCTCATCCCAAGGGTCTTCTCTTCCTGCAGGTAGTGGTGCATTTCTGGATACTGCATATCTGTTCAAATCGTCAAATTTTAAGCCAATCAAAACATTAGCCCCCACTTGTTGGATTTCTTTTATAGGGATATCAAATCTCTCATTCTTTTCTCCAAAAACAACTATCTTGTCAGGAGTCTCTCTTACAACATAACCAACATTTGGTTCATCCAATGCTTTTACTCCCTTATTGAAATATTTACCAGAAGTCATAATTGTTATAGGCTAAAATAGCATAAATAAACTTTTTAGATCCTTGTTGAGATTAAGGAGGATTTTGGACGATCAGTGATATGAATGCATGCTGGGTAAATAAGAGAGTAGTTCAAAAAGTATGAAGGTTACCCCAACAATCATCGTCAGATGATGACGTTAATCGTTTTTAATATATAGTATTGTAGGTCTATAATTAGTCAAATTCAATAATTGTTGATATTCTAGATTTTAATTTCAAAGTATAAGTGTAGAATTTTTTTATGTCAAAAGAATTTAGAAAAACATTATATTTTCAACTTAAGAATTCAATATCAACAAAGCCGATATAAAAATAAAGTATGTCTTTTGAATTTGACCTGTCCTCAATAGTTTGTCCTACATGCCATAACAACAATGACAATCTAGAAGTAATTGGTTTACATGTTTTTACTAGCGACTTAAGCAACCTATTCCCATACTATGATATCAAGTGTTTTAATTGTCATACAGTCTTTACAAAAGACAGCCCACTATCTATCAAAGATATATGAAAAAATCATACTCAAATACTTTTAATACTCTGGTAACTTCATAAATATCACTTTATCTAAGCGATCGAAATAATAAATTTCTGGATTTAGGAGTAGTAAGATATGGTAGTTATTAAGGCCCAATATTCGCACCATTCTCTTTATTTAAATACTAATGAAAATGATAAGTTGTCTAATTTCATAGACAGGTTGCTGGTATTTCAGAAGCCTGGTTACGATCTCAAAATTGTCAGCCATCACTTGAATTATATGGAATTCTGAATCAAAAATAGTTGAATATAAAGTAGTAGATGGGTTTCTTGTAATAGTCAGCTCGAACTTTAATGGTTTTACTTTTTAGAGTCAGTTTTCACTAGTTCGGTGGATAAGTTAGAATATCAAATAAAATTTTGATACTTGAGTCGGGTCCAGAGGGATTTGAACCCTCGACCAACTGCTCCGCAGGCAGTCATTCTATCCAAGCTGAACTATGAACCCATCTTTTTTATTGTTGTTTT
>DATELO010000190.1:0-3820 GCA_035276505.1 Candidatus Nitrosocosmicus sp. | reverse complement strand
TTCTATTACCATGATTGTAATATCGAGATCTTCAATATCAAATTCTCCAAAAGGCAACTTTGATATCAGATACTTGCACTTTTCAACCAATACAAGACGATTTTCTCTTTCTGATATCATGTTTATTGATAAAGATATGTTGTAAATACTATAAGTTGATTTGAAATAAATTTTACTAAAGAATCTTCTTTAAGATTCAAAGATCACTCTTTTGTGTCTTTGTTGGAAGGGCCCTAATAAGAGCCTTGAAGGCGTCCATGCTGGTTAAATAATGTCCTGTAACTATTAATCAAATAGAATTATTTACTGTTTTATAATACTTGAACATATTCATAAAAAACTCTAAAATAGCCAATATATATTAAATTATAATAATAGATTTTACAAGTATGAATACAACTAAAACATTACTAGTATCAACAGCAGTTGTTCTTGCACTTGCATTGGTTTTAGCTCCAATTGCAATCTCAGAGGATGCATTAGCAAAAAAGAGTAACAAGGCAAAACAAATAATTAGTCAATCTCAAAAATCAAAACAAAATAGTCAAGTAGTTTCTGGAGATAGCACATTCTTGTCTGGAAATAACCTGAACATTCAGTTACAAGGTAATACCGGAAGTAATGCATTAGCTCAAGCAAACGACTAATCTCTTTTTTTGTTTTCACACTGTGAGTTTTCCTCCTGCTAGTTCTATTAAATAGCAATTAATCAATAAGAAACTACAAACTTGTGAATTCATTTATTCTAGATAGATATATCTAGCGATGTTTGAATAATTAACCTCGGTAAAGCTACATCCAAGACTCCTAGATTCGTTTCATACCATATCTAACATCGCAGATTCCCAGTAAACCTCTGGATAGTAAATACATCGTATTTCCGTTTATGTAATAGTCCAAATGATACACTAGATTATTTTGTGGATTTTACAAGAAATTAGAACGGAAAAGATAGTTAAATAGTATATTAGGCACAGAATAGCATATTGGTTCCAACAATTATTTTGTACCAGTCTAAAGACATTGGATGTATGAGAGACTTTTCTGATTTAGATTTATCTGATTTTTGCAGATTTTATTTAAGGACTAAAATTCATTCAATCGAATAGGTTAAAATGCAGTATATTTTAGCCACTACGATCATGGCAACCCTCTTTCTGCCAATCTATGTCACAATATTTGACAATATTATTACTTTTACTGTAACTGAATCGGCAGATGCGTATACAATCTCGTTAAATCCCCATAACATTGAAAATGCTGACCCTTACTCTGATCTTTCATTAATACCGAACTTAGTAAATGTTACTACATCTTGGATAGCAGAATATGGATATATGGGAGTTTTTACGGCTGCGTTAATAGAAAATCTTTTTCCCCCAATTCCCAGTGAATTGATATTTCCCTTGGCAGGTATTACAGCATACACTAAAAATTTAGGTTTTATAGAAGGTGTTATTGGCATGTCATTAGCAGGGGCAGCGGGTTCAACTGTTGGTGCACTAATAATTTACCATATATCCAGAAGAATAGGTAGAGTGGCAATACTTAAACTTGGTAATCGCATTGGAATTGGAGAAAAGGAATTAGAAAAATCTGAAAAATGGTTTGACAAACATGGCTCAGCTGCTGTATTTTTTGGTAGAATGGCTCCTGGAATTCGAGAACTAATCTCTATTCCCGCTGGAATTGAAAAAATGAAACTATCTATGTTTATTACTTTTACTTTTGCAGGCTCATTTGTATGGTGCACATTTTTGACGACAATTGGTTTCTTTATAGGCGAGGTGTGGAGCAATCTATATGAGAAATATTCCTTTGTATTTGATTTGGTAGCAATTATCGTTATAGTAGGCATAATTGGAGGTATCTCCTATAGATTTTATAAAAATAAAAAGAAAAGCAAACCTTGATGGAATTACATCTTCTTTTTCAAGTGTTATACGTAGAGAGAGAATCTGTACTATCTACAAGGGCGTTAAATTCGCTGTTAGTGACAGACACCCGTAGTTTCTTTTGTATAGCCTATTTTGCAATAGATTTGTTTCTTTTGTGATTGTCTTCAAAATAGATATTCACTGGCATTGATCGCTAGTTTTCTCAGGTTTTCTAATAAAACTTATTTGACCGTTTATCTCCAAGTTTGAAATCTCTATTTGATTTATTTGTCTAATACCCGCTATACGCATGAATGATTCAAATTCTTTTGATTTCCTTCATCAGAGAACATCTAGTCTCCGATATCATTGATATTCAGCTAGGCCTAAAACGCTACATGGCTTAAACATGATGTTAACTACCTTTGATATCATGAATGTATACAGAGAAGAAAAGAATTTACCCATGAACCAATTAAACCTAAAAAATAGAATAACTATTGATACCTCAGGAAATTTTCGCAATAGAAATTTTAATGCTTTCGTTAAACCAAAACAATCCAATCCAGCAATAGCAACAACTGTCCATTTGAATATGAATGACCAAAACGTAACTTCCAAAATGCGAACTATAGCAAGGAGAGTCGAGAACAAGGAAGAAGATACTGATATTAATAGAATAAACATCAGAAAATATTTTGATCCGACTATATATCAAATGCTACTGAACCCGCAAGAATACAGACTAAGAAATGAAAAATTGGTGATTGTATTTTGGGATATAGCAGGCTTTGCGACTTTATGCAACAGATTGAATAATCATCCATTCATAATTGTAGATCTGTTAATAAATTTTTTCGGCGATGCGGAAAGAGTCATCCGAAAAAATGATGGTATAGTAGACAAATTTATTGGGGATGGGATTATGGCTTTCTTCGGCTATCATCAATCAAACGAAAGCCAAATGGCATTAGACGGAGTTAATACTGCACTAGAATTAAGAGACAGATTCAAAACAATTAAGAGAAGCTTAACGCAACAATTAGTCAAAGAAGGTCTCGATGATATTAAATTTGATATCAGTTTAAAATGTGGAATTCATATAGGAGATACATTTATTGGTCTTTTGGAAACAAAATATAGAAATCAGATTACCCTTATTGGTTCAAACGTTAATTTTGCTAATAGATTGGAAGGTATTGCAGAAAATGAAGATATTATCGCTTCTGAAGAAATAATCAAATTGGTGAAAGATAAATTTGTATTTGAATCACTTGAGCGCGACATCTATTCATACGGCAAGGCTCAAGTACATAATATCCTATCAAGACGAGATTGCAACTGATAACAATAATTACTATTACTTAAATAACCACACAAAAAATAAGGAAACAAATAGGCAAGCAGATGAAATAATCGATGAGTTTCTCACTCCTGATTTGTCTCTACCAATCTTGATGCCAACCCAACTTTATATGTATTTTCATATTGAACACCTTCTTCAAGATTATTTTGAACACTTTCAAATACATCGTTAATCCTGTTGCCCATAGAAGGTGATTTCCTGTTTATGTGGTCTAAGATCTCCTCTTTTGTGGCTGGGAACTTGAGATCTTCGAGCAAGTTTGCGAGTTTAGATACAGTGGTTTTGTTGGTCGCTTCGTTAATCGGTGGTTCATTTGTTAAGTCACCTGCTCTTCGCACAGACGAATCTACTCCTGATTGACTTGGATCGGTATAATTTTTATCATCACGTACATAACTCATGACTTTCACTTAAAATTGTAAAACATAGTATTTTACCATAGATAAGTGCTTTGACCAAGATCCGTCTCAATTATGGGCCCTTCCTCTACAAAATGATACAAATGCTGTTGATGGTAAAAACGAACTGAACAGTTTATAATTTAGTCCAATATGTTATCTTAATCAACTTCACTTCC
>DATELO010000189.1:0-3440 GCA_035276505.1 Candidatus Nitrosocosmicus sp. | reverse complement strand
CCAATCTTTTTGTTGTTGGTCATTTAGTAACGGAAATTGTGGGTTAGCTCTATCAGGTGCAAATTCTTCTTTATGATAGTGCCAATTTGGTTTTTCTCTATCTGGTATTGCTTGGTATGTTTTAGAGTCAATCATATATTCTACACCTATCAAAGTAGCATTTGGAGAGTTACTATCATACAGTTGACACACCATCATTATTTTGTCATTTGGTTTGCAAAAGTGATACACTCGAAGAGTCGGGTCATCAAATACGTGCCTAACTGCAGTTAAAGGCCCGGTGGGTGGACCACCATAACCGTCTACTGGCTTTGTAACATTGGCCGAAGTAGCATTAACTTGGGTTGCATTCGTAGGCTGAGGCGCGGTATTATTATCTTGAGCTTGTACCATACTATATTTTTCCATGGAAACTGCAACAGCATAAATTCCTGTAAATAATAGCAATATGAAGACAAAAGACATTATTTTATTTATTTGTGATGTATAGAGTCGCAATTTTGAAAAACTCATGTATATATTACATGAGAAAATAGATTAAATACCCCAATCTGACTTCATTAGACTATCACAACCAGTTGATTTTGCATATTCAGGTGAATATGTGTCACATCTTCCTATATGTTGATGATAAAAAGCATCTGTACCTTTTAAGAGTTCTTCATCGGTCAACCCTTGTATCAAAAACTTTGTGAACTAATCAAACTGCTAGGTAACAAACAAAGAAACGTGATTATGAGTATAGTGAATATCTCCTTATTCTAATAATTAAGTATCATTATAAATTATTACCTAATTCATATTGTAAAGTATAGTATCCCCACTCAATTTTCAAAACAAATGCGACTGTAGTATACTAACACTAAACTACCCGGCAGCGCTATTATTAATAGAACCTACTACAGGGGACTGATATCGTCCTGAAGCCCACCGGGCCCGTTTGGTGTATCTTTCCGTAAAGTCCCTGCATGCTATTACATATTTAATAAGGCGTCTTCATTTCCCAGTCAGAAAATGCTGAATTAAAGTTCGCGAAATTTTTCACCCTTGAATAATTTATCCCGATATAATCCCAAAAAATCAAATCATAATCGTTTAAAAGGTTATAGACATTTTTGATTTTGAGCCATCGATTTCCTATATTACCCAAAAGATGAATTGACTCAGAATCAGGATTGTAAATCAATAAATAATTGGTGAAAGGGTTAGAACCTCCGGCCCTGTTACCTTAACAAAATTTTTTTGATCACGACCTTTGTGGATGTGGGTTGGTGTGTAAATATCTTTACACGTTAACAGGTAATCAACGTAGAGATTATTCATCTAGAATTTTTTCGCCGTTATTGTGATGCTACCATCATTACGTTAACAAAATCATAGTCATTGAGTTGGCTTTATTATTTTAAAGAGGTAAAACTCGCGTCCTGCGGGTCATTTTACTTTACGTACGCTATAGGCCTTTATAAGACTTGATTGATTTAGAGACTAGTGTCATTTTGTATAGCTGCATTTAGAGAATAAATATGCAATTTTTCCAATAATATGAAAATAATACAGACTTTTTGTCAAAGATTTCAGTATTGATGTTGATGTTTCAACAACTATGGCTCCAGTAACTGGGTGTTTTATTGAATCAAAACTAAACCATTTTCAACTAAATCGGTTAATGTTGGCTTAATGACTAATTTGAGTGTAATTTGCGATGATACAAAATGATTAGCCGGGAGCTATATAGTAAATGAAAATCAATTGAAAATCTTTTTAAGTTAACGGGCCTCCATTCTGCATCTTTATAATAGAAAACGATCCATCAATTGACGGCAGAAAAATTTAGGGGAGGTATAGTTTCTTAATGAATCAAATAACTAAACAGACGTTATTATTTATTTATCGATTCTTTAAAAGCCAATTCTTAGTAACTGAATAGTTCCCTCTCACCATCCACCATCAGGATAGAAAATAGGAAGGTCTCATAGATAGCATGTACAAGACCCATACAAGTCAAACTGCCGGTGGTAGATTAACAATGCCATAGTCATCATTATAAAATCCAAAGGTACCCCAGATTAACATTTTTAACCGATGTTTTTGATCCTAGATTTGGAAATAAACACCACCTTCCAAAGTTATAAGACGCACCTAAAAACAAACAGTATTAGGATTGCATAGTAGCATTTACTCCCACATTAAATACACCACTGTAGCCTCCGTCGGATTTAGATACATTAAGCATCAAGTGACTTCCTGTATTATTTTTTATCAAGCCATCAGTAGAAGGTCCCGTATAAATAAAGTCTTGTTCATTTGTCATGGGAACAGGTCCATGATTACTATATGGTGGTTGTGAATGTACTTGCTCATTAACAGAATTAGGAAGATAGAGTTGGGATATCCATTCAAATATTTTCTCTGGTCCTTCAAAGTCCCTTACTTTTAAGTGAATGTGTATTGCTCTATTTTCATACCAGCCTGGGTAAATTGTTTCAAACTTTACAGTTCCATTGTCATCCGTGATTTGATTCCCTCGAAGAAATGTTAGTCCTTCTGTACCATCTTCTGTAACTCCAGAATAAAGTCCTTGAGAATCTGCTTCCCAGATGTCTATCTGTGCACCACTAAAAGGAACACAAGGTCCTTCCTGATCTCCGTCAGTGTCATTAACACTATATACATTCAAAGTTATGTTTAATGGAATACCCTCATGAATTGAACCATTGGTAGATTCATATCGAAGGTCAGAGCGATTGGGCATGCCGTCAACAAAATAAGGACCTTCAATTTGTTGAGGTGTACCTTCTACTTCAATTAAAGAAGGTGTTATTGTACAAGTCTTGTTTGTTGATGCAGCTTTCTGTTCTTGAGGGAGTTCTTCAAATGGAGGTGGCGAAGCAGGTGGCTGTCGTTCAGGAGCTGTAGATGGAACTTGAGCAAAAGATTGTTGATATGTTATACTATTAATATCGAGAGGTATAGTAAACATGAAGACAATAATTAATGGTAACATTAATTTCTTGTATATATTCATTTCAAGTACGTGTTTCTTATAGTATTTATAAATAGATAATTTTAATATGCATGTTTGACTTGAACCTATAAGCTAAAGAAGAAATAAAAGGAGATGAAATAGTTGAGGGCTGACTGTAGTGAAAATCAGATTGCGGGCACCATCATCTAATGGCACTGCGGTAACGCACCAACTGGTCGATACTGAGTTCTCTATGCTGTTCTGTCCCACCTTTGTAGAGGCGCGGCGTTCCTGCTTATATAATTGAAAATTGTTATGCCATCATGACAGATATTTTGAACCTAAGGATAATGATGGCATGTTTACGAATGCAAATATTCTACTAGTTAGTAAAAGAACTAACTAATTAGGGTTGAAGAACTTTTGAGTCTCAACATAGGCATTACCCAATGTATTTGAAGTATCGTTAAGAAGT
>DATELO010000188.1:0-2320 GCA_035276505.1 Candidatus Nitrosocosmicus sp. | reverse complement strand
TGACCATCTTTAAGTTTTATAATAGAATTATTATTTCCCACAAAGTTAATTAGATTAAATAATTTATAAACATATCAGTTTATAAATTATATAAATTAAGATCACTCTTTCACTCTGTTTCTGTGTTTAAACCTAAAGCTCTGATTCTTTCCTATTTATACTAAATTTGCAGATAGAATCTCCTTTTGCAGCTCTGTGAGTAGCTTTTATGTCTGCATCTAGTACTTTTTCAAACAGTTCTGATTCAATTGAACATGCCTCCCAATGTTTTTCAGCAATCATAATTATAGGACAATTATATTCTAACAAGACATGATTTTCGCCTTTTTTGCCTGTTTTTTTGGATTCAGCAATATATCCTTCTTCGTCTCGCAATCGGGCAAGTCTCTTTACTTTTTGGTCGAAATCTAAATCCTTTAAAATATCATGATATTTGTCAAGCAATTCTCTTTGCCTCTCTCTGAGCACATCCTCCACTGCCAATTTTCCTAAATTTTTTTCAATATAATCCAGTGCGAAAGTAGCTATATGGCCATAAGCCTTTGGAAATGTAGACTTACCATTCTTTGTTAAAGAATATCGCATTATTGGCCTTCCAACACCCCTTTTAACCTCGGAACTTTCTACTAAGCCTCGGTCTTGCAGATCTGCTAGATGCTTATGAACGCCCATTCTAGATATTTTCATAATTTTAGATAAATCCTCAAGCCCTGCACTTCCTAGAACCTTCAGAATATACAAAACTCTTCTTTTAGGGTCTGATTGATTAAGAGCATCCGATTCTAGGTTCAATTTTCCTATACTATGTTCACATCCTATCTAATTTATAAACAATATTGTTTAAGAATCAAACCGATAAAATATTTGGCAATAGACGGTAACTAATCACCCTTAAATCCATAGACAACCTTATCATTTTTTTAAAAATTTCTGAATGGTTTACGGTGACTTTTTCTATCCAGTATGACTTAAAAAAAGGACCAAACTAATGAAAGTTTAAAAAAGGTACGAGATAAATGGTAATAGAGTTGAACGTAACAAAACCACAGTTAGCATTTATTATAGGTTTAGCCATTGTTACGATTATTTTATTATTTTTCTATTTTAACGGATTTTTCGTGGGACAACAGGAAAAAGAACAACCCCAGCTAGAACCACAAAGAATAACGACTCCTGAAGGACAGGATCAATTTAGTGTAAATGAAATTTACCCGACCAAAGAAGGTGGCAGAGAGTGGTTTATCAATATGCAAAATCCAGAGGAAGATGATGTATTTTCTATATCTTCTGACGTACCAATCCTAAGAAGTGCAGTAGATAACGAAGCTTGGCTAATTAATGATACTCAAATACGCATGAACGTAATTACGCCCCAAGGAGAGGAACCTTGGAGAGATATCGAAATGACCGGGTATTTTAAAATTAGATCAATATATGATCCTAATTCACCTGCGCAAGAACAAGAGGGTAATGGAAATGGCAATGAAGGCACCTTGGTTCCTGACCTCACAATGAGGGCTCGCGGAGGATCTCATAGTAGCGAAAACCCCTGTGATGGTACCGCGCTAAATGGTAGCTTCGACATTTTAAAAAGGCAAGCTTTTTGGAAAAAAGAGATTTGGCATACAGGTGGATATACTGACTCTAAAGGTACTGCCCAGGCTTTTGAGTCTCCATTGCTAGATAATTGGGTGGGTTTAAAGGTTGTAATGTACAACATAAATAATAACACTGGCGTTAAAATGGAATCATACGTCGATGCCAATAATACAAACGAATGGGTAAAGGTAAGTGAAGTTACTGATGAAGGTGGCTGGTTTGCCAATAGTTCGGATGAAGTTTTTAATAGTGCAAACTGCGGAAAAAGCAAAGATTATGCGATTACGAATTCAGGCCCCATTGCTACCTTCAGGGCAGATAATGTAGCTTTTGATTTTAAGAATCTTAGCATCAGAGAAATAAATGCAACATAATTACCTTTATTATGCTACCCTCATGAACAAGTATCTGAATTTTTTAATTTCATCGTAGTAAATTCAAACGTAAATTTTGAGTTTTGATTTATAGTCGGGTATTTTGAGATAGTATCCTTTTTGATTATTATTTTATGTACATTTTATCTTTCCATATCCAAATAATGTTATACGTCTCTCAATAACTTAACCTAGGCTAACATTTATTAATTTGGTTAATGCATATATATCATGCATTATTTAAGGCGATTGGCATGGCCATTTATTTCAATTATTATCCTAATTTCTATTGTAACTGTAGTTGTAACCACTTATGTTCATAATCCGTGGTATTCTGAAGTCAATAT
>DATELO010000187.1:0-7587 GCA_035276505.1 Candidatus Nitrosocosmicus sp. | reverse complement strand
TCTTTATTTTTAGGCACTTCTACTTCTACTGGCATTGTTGGAGTTTTATTACAATCCGGATTGGCGTTGAAAACTTGACAAAGAGTAAGTGGATCGGAACCAGTGGGCGTTGTAGTTGTTTTACTAGATGGATTATCTGATACACATTTAGAACCACTAGGAGCCCCATTCTTTCCACCAAATGCTACAAAATGAGATCCTGGTGGACATGTTCCATCTTTATTTTTAGGCACTTCTACTTCTACTGGCGTTGTTGGAGTTTTATTACATTCGGGACTTGATGGGTTGGCTTTGCAATAAAATGTCGTGTCTGTTGGTGCCGTAGATTCTGTTGTTGTTTTATTGCATTCAGGAGGGGCGGGAGTATTTGCACATAGATAAAGCCAACCGGAGCTAGTGGAGGTCGGTTCTGTTGTACTTGTACCAGGGGTTGTAGTCGACTTACAAGCGGGATCGTTGGGGTTAGAGTCAGGACAAACAGGACCAAATCCAACACTGAAACGTGAATCAGCTTCCTTTTGAGTTTCATCAAATGTATTTGTACCCGTAGTTGTTTGTGATTTACAGAATGGAGCTTCGGGATTTTTAGTACAAAAATCATTGTTGTCAGTTCCGGCATCAGCAGGAGGGGAACCAGATGGTGGTACTCCTGGTGTGGTAGAACCAGTAGTTGTAGTCGACTTACAAGCAGGAGCGGTGGGATTAGCTTGGCAAGGAGCATTATTAACTGAGAAAAGATCTGATTCTTCTTTGCCTAAATCTTCTTCAAAATATGGCAAAAGCAGTGTTGCATCTGGGGAATCATCGACTGTACTAATAATTGTTTGTGATTTACAAAATGGAGCTTCGGGAGATTTAGTACAAATATCATTCTTCTCGGATCCAGTATCAGCAGGGACAGAACCAGATGATGCTCCTCCTGGTATATAACGCGAAGCGAAATCAGTGGAAAGAGAACCAGATGGTGGTGCTTCCGATGATGTGGTTGTACCAGCAGTTGTAGTTGATTTACAGAATGGAGCTTCGGGAGAACTTGTACAAATATCACTCTTAGCAGATCCGGAATCTGAAGGAGCAGATCCAGATGGTGGTGCTCCTGGTGTGTTTGTACCAGTGGTCATGGTTGATTTACAAGCAGGAGCGGTAGGATTGGTTTGGCAAACAGGGTCAACATAGATATGATCTCCCCACAGAATATTTTCTGTTGGGAATGTTGCTGTTCCTGTTGTGGTTGGACATTTTTCTGTTGTAGCTGTCTGGCTACCATCTGAACAGTTTACAAGTACCGACTCAGTCTCTGGGACCGTTTCTTCTTCTGGTACTTCAGAATCTGACTCTTCTTGTGACTGTTCATTTTCTGATGGGACATCACTTCCATCTGAACTACCTCCTCCACCATCATCTGAACTACCTCCTCCACCATCATCTGAAGGACTAGCAAAGATAATGGATGGCATAATCATGACTGGGTTAGCAGATAACATCATGGCTAATGTAAAAATTATAATGAAACTTGTCGCAACTTTTGGCTTCATCTTTATTGCTCTCCATCACAATTACAGTTATATTTTAAAATCGACTTAAAATCACATATCGAGTTCACATATTTAGATGAAATGAGTGTATAGTTACTCATACCTTTATTAATTGTTGTATTTCTAAGGCCTATACTTCTATCCAAAATCGGATACGACGTTTGCGCACTTTTGCTGTCATGGCACATTATCATAATTATATACGGGAATCATTGTAGTGTCTACTATATAATCATTATATCACCATTACTATGGTGGTTGTTCTCAAAAATTAATATATGTACTCTAAAATATTTAACATTTTTAATTATTTTGTTCTCATATCATTGACACTATGTAAAATAATGGTAATAGTTATTTTTTTTAAAAAATTCCGGATGTATGCATTCTAAATTATTAAATTGGTATTCTCTACAGACAGTATAAGATCATGAATATCTATAACGGATATTATAAAAGCAAAAACAAATCTTAAAAATGAGTACAACGTGACCGAGGTAAATACTCATTTCTAAGATACGATCATGGCTTCTTACAATTCAATGATCAATGTAGCTTAAAAATAGTAATTAGTCCGATTTCAGACAGTAACCATTAAATTTACCTGGTGTAGATTTTTCAATAGTATCCGTAGAACTGTAAAAAAATTACCAAAATATAGCATGTTCAGCTCGCACAGTATCATATTTCATGAAAACTTAAATTATATAACGATGGTCAGAATTTTTACGGTATTTCATAAATAGTATCTCTTATCTATGAGGAGTTGAGGCATACTTCTCATAGGTAAATTTTGATTAGGAAATAAAGGTCTCGTACATAGAATGTACAAGACCTATCTGGGAAGAGTTTTTTTGACTACGGTAACCCAATAAGTATTAATCTTGTTAAAAAAGATTAGTTACTTAGAAAATGGTTAGCACTAGGGACCTTATGTAGCTACAGGGCATAACCATTATACACCACCTCTTTGAATGCGTCGAGACTGCTCCAGAATATGATATTTCAGTTGGTCCAGCCAAATCAAATAGAATAGAGGCGATGTATGGGGAAGAGCACATTGCTATAGCATCTATTCTAATGCGGTGTTTCCAGAAGTTTAATGCATAAATTCTAAATTACAACAATGGTACAAGAAAGAACTTTCACAAAATCAATCGAAGATTTTTCATCATGGTAAAAAAGTGATCTAATGATAATATAAATAAGAAGATATTTGGTAAAACATTCAAATCAAAATGGGCTATACCATGTTATCGTGTATAAGTAAAAAGCACTCCTACCCTCAAATTATCAGATACTGAATCCAAACTGCAGCTATTTATCTTTCCTTCACATGCAAATTGAAACTCCGCTCGAACATATTGAAAATTTGTATTAGGATTTGGATCAGCGAATATGGTAATATCATGAGATATGGGAATTTCAACACTAAACGGTCCGTCATATGAATGAGGTGTTGGAGCGAATGGTTCGAACGTTGCAAGTTCACGATTGTTGTCGGTTCGATCGATTACTGTTATGAATCCATTGGGATTAGGACATGCATCCCCAAAGCAAATTGGGGGACCCGAAAGACCTCCGTATAATACCAACTGAGCGGTATTACCATTAGGGTTTGAAGGTAAATCATCGATCGAGGTATTACACGATTCGTGTAAACCGGATATTTCTTGATCCTGACAAAGAAGGTTGTTTCCAGATAATAAGCTGCTACCTGTTGATACCGCTTGGCCATCTTGTTTCGAATAATGGGATTGCTCTCTATATTGTTCACTTTGACCATTTCCATTCTGAGATAATGCACTATCTTGCGCGTCTACCAATGAAAGCTGAGAATTTACAGATACTAAACCTATAGATAGTGTCAAAATAATAAAAAATGCTGATAAAGATAATCTTTCAGTGTTCAATATAAACTAGAATTTAAGCGAATTAATAATAGCTATTGTTAATTATGACTTTTAGATTTAGTAGAACCTTGTTAGAATAGTTTTGTCTATCTGGGACTCTATCAAGTTACTGCTCGATTTTTTTAACTCTCCTTTTTCTTCTTTTGTTTAGTTGATTTACCGCCCTCTTGTTTTTTCTTTATAGATCCCATTATCTTTCGTGCAGACTCTTCAGACTTGCCTTGTTTCTTTAGATCGGAGACACCTTCATCAAATGATCTTTTTTTTGTTCCTCCACCTTTCTTACTCATTTTAATTGGCATTTGGTAACTCTGAAATTGAATAAATAAAAGGATTTCTATGAAGTGTTACCCTAATTCAGAGGAAGCCTTCACTTTTTCTCTTATATATCAAGTATTTATTTCTTATATAACTTGAGTATCAGCAGTAAATTATTTCACGAGTAAACTACAGACATAATCATATTAGATAAGAATTTGATAGATTATTTGAAAATAAGTGTTATATTGTAGTATCAATATCTAAATTGATACTAATTTGAATTCTGATACAAATACAAGCAGACCTATTGGAGTTACTATCTTAGCCATTTTAATAATAATCGGAGGAATAGCACTATTGATAGGGGGTTTTGGATTTATTGCACTTGGTGGAATAATTTCAGAAATTAGTTCTAATAGTTCTGTCGATATTGCTTCCTTTACTTCACTACCGCTAGGAATAGGTATGGTAATAATAGGAATTATCTATCTCGCAGTATCTTATGGACTATTAAAAGGAAAAGGATGGGCACGTATTATAACAATTATAGTAACAATAATTGGATTGATAATCCAGATTATTTCTGCTGTTATAGCCGGTTTAGTTTCATCGTCGATCTCGGCTATTGCACCTAATGTCATAGGGATAATCATCAGTGGAGTAATAATCTTTTATCTTTACAGACCAAACGTAAAGGCTTACTTTAGGAGATAAACTATCTTCTAATCTTTTATTTTTCGATTCGAGCAATTATTAGGACCAGCCGTTTTTAATTTCAACATCATACCTTTGATCTGCCTAGCCTTGTTTCTTACAGCTTAAGTAGTGATCAATTAGTTGGACGATATTATAAAAGTGTGAAGTGAGTATTTCTTTCGTTTAGTTGCAATAATTAATTGGTTTGCAACCTTCATACTTAGCAAGATTAGGGTCCATCGCCTCATAACTTCGCTACCTTCTCTTTGAGGGTTAGAATCCAAATTACCTGGTAAGCGGTACCCCGTGACAAACGAGTATTTATTCTGCTGCGGTATTCTTTTGTGTAATAGCAACAGACACAGCCTTTTCTATCATCCTTGGAGTATTCTCAAGTATAGGGGCTGACTGATGCGCTAACAACAGTTTATCAACTTTAAGATTCAAGAGTCTCCTTGCCGATACAATAGACGTTTCCCAATCCTTTGTTACAGCAGGCGGAGGAACAAATAACCCATTAGTGTTTAAAATTGAATTAAAAAGGACATCTCCACCGATGAGAATACGACGCTCTTGATCATACAGAGAAATATGGCCAGGAGTATGTCCAGGTGTATGAATGACTTGCAGCGTTTTTCCAATTTTATCGCCGTCTTTCAATAGCCCATCCATGACAATCGGTCCGATGTTTATGTTTCCGAATTTTTTTGTTACGGTGTCAATGTCAGTGCCCATTACTTTCAAAACGTGTTCAAAGGCGTCACTGTTGGGGGGACCATCATATTTTAGGTCATGTGACAAGTAGACGGCCTCAATCCAATGTGAATAGATTTTGGCGCCTGTCTTTCTCTTCAATACATTGACGGCCTCAACATGATCTGGATGCAAATGTGTCAGAACAATTCGATTTATATCTTTGATTTCAATGCCTGCATTTGACAAGTAAGATTCAAACGCGGGAATGCTACATTTAAAACAAGTGTCGATAAGAGTATAGTCTCTCGGCTTCTCTTCAAGGAGATATGACACCATCCCTACAGTTGGTATCGGGTGATCCAATCCGTCTATCGAATGCATTTTTGGAACAATCTCCACCATGGAATATTATGATTAGCTCTTAGCAATAAGGTTTTTGTTATAAAAAGCAAAAATAATACAATTCCGTTATTCTTTATCTATGGAGGAGGAAACGATGATGGGATTTGAATACATGTTCGGTAGTCATGGGTTTATACTTATCTTTATTTAAGTTGAAATAATTACATCATTACTAATCATTTGAGTGAATTTAATCGTATGATGGGTTTTTCTTCGCCTATAAAACCGTGAAACTAATCAAGACCAGATCAAATCGTAGTGATATATATTTATTTGATATGTTGTAGACTAGTGATATTGAATTCTTCCTATTTAGGTTCGATATTGCTAATTCTAATAGTATTATCTACATTTTATCCTATTTCTTTTTTTCTTGGAGATGGCTCGTATGTGACTTTGGCTCAATCCCTTTCCTCTCATCCTGAAAAGCAACTGTTACCATCAAGTGTTTTATTAACACAAGTTGAGGAGTATATGCCTGATATATCAATAGTGATAGGTGTTGTTAGTCCAAATGGAACAGAGGTATACAGTTATGGAAATATTTCTAAGGTCAATAATACAAAAGTAAATGAAAATTCTATTTTTGATATCGGGTCAATTACAAAGACGTTTACAACAGCCTTATTGATGGACATGGTAAAGGGTGGTTTGATTAATCTAGATGATCCAATTGAAAAGTATCTTCCTGAAAATGTGATTGTACCATCCTATGATGGACACCTAATTACAATTGAAAATTTAGCCACACATACTTCGGGTCTACCTGATTTTCCTACAAATTGGAATAGAAACCAGATTTACACTAATGAACAAGTATACAGTTTCCTTTCAAATATGTCTCTTCAAAGTGAACCAGGTGTGTTTGCTAATTATTCTGATTTTGGTATGGGCCTTTTGGGTCATATTTTAGCTTTAAAGTCAGGTGCTTCATATGAAAGCCTAGTAAAGGATAGGATTCTAAATGTACTTGGAATGGATAGTACGGGCATTGCAATGAATAGTACTTCTGTTACCTATCCTGATTTAATCAAATCTAGATTAGCTATGGGACATAGCGGTGGTGAGGAGATTGGCTTGGAGTTCATTCCAGAAGCACTGCAGTCCGCAGGAGCGATGTATTCAACTGCCAACGACTTGATGAAATATTTATCTGCTAACTTGGGTTTAATCGATACTAAAATAAATGATATAATGCAAGAAACTCAATTAATAAGATCTGAATATCAGCAACCACCTGCAACAAGGGCAACGGCTGAGTTATTTTCCTCTAACAATAGTTTGAGCGCCAGTTTTGTAGGATTAGGTTGGTTTATAGATACTAACTTGGGTGAGGAAATTATACAACATAGCGGTTCAATTGATGGCTATAGTAGTTTTATAGGATTTAATCCCGATAAACAAGTAGGCTTGATAGAACTATGTAGCTGTGAAGGAGTTGATATGCCTATGGAAGTAAGAGAATCTTTAGCGGATTTCATTGTAGCGACGTTGGCATAAGATTCTGAATTACATGATTCATTTTCTTTAATTCTATGCGCAATGTTAATGCAAACATAGAATATTTCAATCCGCTTATTCTAGATGAATTAAGACTTTGATCCCTATAATAAATACAATGGAATATTCATTAAAATTCTTGACCTGACTGTTTGTTACCCATAATAGTTACAGTGGAGGGGATGGGATTTGTTCACATGCCAGGCAGTCATGGGTTTAGACTTTACATAATGCCCTCTTGTTTAGAAGAATACGAACATATTGATGTTTTTATGTTTTCTATCTAGGAGCGTAAAATATTACTGCAGCACCTAATAGGACAATTGTTCCACCTATGACTTCATATCTGTCTGGTCTTTTCTTGTCTATTATTAAACCCCAAATGATAGCCATGACTACGAATATTCCACCATAAGCTGCATAGACTCTACCAAAATTAGATGGTTGGAGCGTAGGAACTATTCCGTAAATAAATAGAATTACTCCTCCAATTAATCCAACACTTAATCTCTTCTTCTCTCTTAACCACAGCCAAACAAGATATCCACCACCAATTTCTAAAAGTGCAGCAATTACAAATAGTC
>DATELO010000186.1:0-27037 GCA_035276505.1 Candidatus Nitrosocosmicus sp. | reverse complement strand
GATTCTCCAAGTCAGATTGTCTGAAGTAATAAAAGCACATAAATGCAGTTTTGTCTTTCTTAATTCTATTGGTGACTTCAAACGACTCTTCAACTAGTAGAGACAGAGATAAAAATTACGATAAAATCCGTTGGGCTATTGAAGTTATCGATCTTTATAAATTACATCACGGCGAATCTAGATATGAAGATCGATTTTCCATTGTGCGAAAGTCGTACAAAGATGAAAGTTTAATCGAATCTCAGAACATTATAGTCAATAGAAAAAATCTCTTTCAAATAAAAGATAAAATAGATAGCGTACTAAATGAATGTATGTGAAGTGCTTATTCTAAGATTTGGACCATATCGATTATTTGACCTTGAAGTTGTTCATCTAGATTTGACTTCGTTTCTATACTAATGAATGCTTTTCCAGATTCAAACAGTTCGGTAAGACTTTTTGGCTCGTTTTTAGGAGAAATATTTTCATCTAGTAAAGAATTGTCATCGAGTTGGGTTAGCTCATCAGCAATGTTCTCATTAGGCATCGTTACTCCATTTTTAAGCAAATCAAGCAGTGTTACATTAAATTCGTTACTTAGTATTCCTGTCAAGTACCCGTTAACGGCCTCAGAGCCCTCAGCGGATATACAGCAAATGTCGGGAATTACGAAATTACTATAAAGCGTTTTTAGTGGAATAGTATGGTTGTAATTTATAAAAATTCCTGTAATATCTTTTATATTGTAAAGAATCAAGTCATACTCTAATGTATTATTTCTAGTCAAACTTTCTTTTAATATTATGACCCCAAATGGTTCTGTTTGTTGGATAGTGGTTTCCTGGTTCCTAGTAAGTATTGCAGTATAAATTTTTTGGCTTTGATCCTCAAGATCACTCTTTTTGGTTGTTTCCAATAAGCTCATAGATGCATTTGCTGCAAAGTATCCGGTGACAGCAGAAAAGTATAGTAAACCTGTAATAAAAATGAGAATTAAAAGATTCATTAACAAGGAATAGAAGAGATTTTCTTAAAAACTTGTATTATAAGAATTAAGAGATTAGTGTATCACCGGCTTTTATTCATCCTAGCTTTGATTTAAAAAAGTCTGTATGATATTTGCAAATAATTCAGGATATTGATACATTAATCCATGCCCGGCGCCCTTAACTTGAACAAGCCACGCACCGGGAATTTTCTCCGTGATAACCAAGGAGTTTGCGGATGGTATTGCCTGATCATCAGTCCCCGTCAAGACCAGGGTTGGAATTGTTACCTGTTTTAACTGTTCGCAAACACCACTCCAGTCACTTGAAAGCCATTGTTCATTAATTTCAAATTGCTTTTTTATGGTGATGGGGGAAATTATTTCTGATACTTTCGGAATTGTTTGTAGAAAGTATGGATTTTCTTTCATCCACTTGGCAGGAAATGTGACTTCCAAAAATGAACTAATGTTGTTTGTTTTATTGTTTACAAAATCAGTTAATGTTTGAACAACTTGTGGATCTTGAGAAATGCTCTCGTGGCCACCACAGGAAGCGCCATATAATATTAGCTTGCTTATTTTATCAGGATGATCTAATACAAGCTTCTGAGCAACAAAAGAGCCCATTGAAAACCCCAACACATCGACCTTTTCTATTTTAAGGACTTGTAATAATCCTGCAGTATCCTTAGAGAATTGTTCAACTGAAAATTGATTTATCCCTGAAGTAGTATTGCCAACGCCTCTGTTATCAAAAATAATCACTTTGTGTAGTTTTGCCAATTCTTGTAAAAGATGGGTGGGCCATACATCCATTACGTTACCACTGCCGCTGATAAGCAATAAGGGTTCACCATTGCCAAAAATCTTGTAGTTGATGTCTATATCACCTACCCTAACTTTGTGAGAGGAAATATTGTCTATTTCTTGGAAAATACTGAAAGATGAATTCCGATAATTTTGATTTGATGGATCATTTGTGACATCCAAAATAACATCTTGGATTTGTGTATAAGAGTTCATGTCTTCTTGATGTTGTACTTTGTTACTCTTAGTAGGCAAAACTGACAAGGCGGAGTCTAATTTAGGTGATTGATCCAAAGATAAAGTGCTGTGAGATACATTATTTGAGATAAATGAGAGTATTAATAAGCCTGTAATAAACCCCAACACAAGGATAATACAAAATAAGCTAGAGAAAGAATGGTAATTCCACATAACCAAATTTCCTTTATTGAACTTTCTAATAAAATTTGGTTTTTTTGATAGGTAGTATATGGCATTAATGTGTCTACAACATATTGGAGGACTTTGTAATACTACAAGGAATTTGATGATAGATATCTCTACACTATGAAAATTATCTAGAGGTGGAAAACTCGAACTTTAATTCATCAGCTCTCAACAGACTTATTTCGCTTGATGTAATCTTGATACTAATTATCTTATTTGATCCTATTTTTCGTGAATAAATCTAGGTTAGATACTTTTCCATCAAGTTTGCCTCAAACAATTTTTTAAAACATAGTATTGAAAACTGGGAAAACAGTCAACATATTGTTTAAGAAAAAACCCTACTATTTGGTGAAAAATAATAAATTCCATACATTATATTTAATTGCTTTGCATTTTAATTTATATCAAAAAACTTTGATTGCTTTGACTTTCAGCGTATATCCTTGCTGCTCTACTCTAAATTGTTACTAAACTAATTAGTTAAGGTTATGAAAAATATACACACTAAGGTACAAAATAAAGTTAGGCACCATTTCATAATCTAGTAACTGCTTATATAATCGATTTTGGATTTTATATTTATGAATGAAATAAGAATGCTTGAATCTCCTAAATTGTATATCCTTTATTGCTCTTTGGCAGGTTTTATTGCTGCATGGGGTATTTCTGGACTATTGGTTAGTATAGACTTGATCTCTCAAACACCACCAGGTTCTTTTTTTGGAGTAATAGGTATATCTCTTGGTTATTATGATCCCATGACTGCTCAGCTTATAGGATTTGGTTTACATGTTTTAACGGGAACCATAGCTGGTAACATATATGGTCAGGTATCATTATTTTGGAAACAAATGTCGCCGTATAGTGCAAGGCACGGCCTAAAGACTGGAATGATTGTAGGGATAGTGTTGTGGGCCGCATTATTTGTTCCAGTTGCAACCTTTTCTATCCAACCTATGTTAAATTCTTTCAATAGTGGAATTACTCCGAATCAATTTGTTTATTCGGTTGCATCGAACTTTAGTGGGCTATTTGGAATAATTATTCTCGGATCGTTGATATTTCATTTAATCTATGGATCGTTGTTGGGCTACATGTCAGGCAGAATGATGGATATCAAGGCATTTCTTTTTCCCAAGACTACATGAACTACAGCATCTATCCTAATCGTTTAGAACTATACTTTTTATTATTGTTATAAGAAATGATATCTACAATATAGGGAATGTTAGAGGGATTAGTTGAATTTGGAGGTTGAATCACAATCCTTTTGCAGGAACAACTCTAATTATAAAATTCTTGTAACTGGTGCTAGTGGATTTATTGGAAGTAAATTGTTAAAGCAATTAATAAAAATTGATAATGAAAAGATAAATACTAGTGAAGGTAACTATTCTATTCGTTGCTTAACCAGGAATAAAAATGTGTTTGATACTGCCGCTCTAAAGAGAAATGGCGAGCCGTCAAGTATTGAAGTCGTTGAGGGTGATTTAAGCAATTATGAAGATTGTTTAAGGGCGCTGAAGGATGTGGATATAGCATATTATCTGGTTCACTCCATGGAGGGGTCTTCAAAGAATTGGAAAAGATTTTCAGAAAAAGAGAAAAAAACTGCCGAGAATTTTGCAAAAGCGGCAGATAATTGTGGCGTCAAGAGAATTATCTATTTGGGTGGATTGACTTACGGAAAAGAGTCTGAATTATCCCAACACATGCTCAGTAGGAAACATGTAGGTGATATACTAAAAAAATCAAATTCAAAGGTGACAATATTTCGAGCGGCAGTTATACTTGGAAGTGGAGGAGGTTCTTTCGAAATGCTTAGGTATCTAGTAGAGAGACTGCCTCTGATGATTTGCCCTAAATGGGTGTTAACCAAGTGTCAGCCTATATTCGTAGGAGATGTAATCAAATACCTCACAAATTCAGTTGAAATATCTCAAACTGAAGGAAAGACATTTGATATAGGTGGTCCAGACATACTGACTTACCTTGACATGATGAAAATTTATGCTAAAATACTTGACAAATCCATTCGCATATTCATCATACCGTTTTTGACTCCACGACTTTCATCGTACTGGGTAGATTTGGTTACTCCAATAAAAGCATCTCTGGCCCGTCCATTAATTGATAGCCTTAAACATGAAGCAGTGGTTAAAGATGATTCTATAAATAAAATTATTCCAATAGAATTAAAATCGTTTGAGGATTCATTACGTTACTGCCTCAGTGAGGAAGACAAATACAAAAAGAAGAAGGATAAGAGCTTGATTAAGAAAGAACGGACTTCTATGTCCGCTAACTATAAGATCCTTTTGATTTCTCTGTTCTTACTTTTGGCAATAGGAACTACATACTACTTTTTGGATGATAGAACTCAGTTTCTAGAACCATTTTGGCTCGTTATAGCAGTTATTTGGTATATTCTTATCTTTGTTGCAATTTACTTTGTACGATTTGGTGCAAGACTCGGGGCACTATTAGCTGGCATCCTGGGCTGGGGAAGTTTGGCATTTTGGTTACTTGATAACTCTTTCATCGTAACGGGTTTTTCAATTATAGCAGAAAGACCTGGTACCGATGAAATATGGAGAGATGTATTGGGCATTATAATAGCGTCCTTTACTATAATCTCATCACACAATATATTTCATAAAATACGGTTACATGCCTGACCTTATTTGAATGTAATTTATTTATTTGATGGCAAAAAGGACTGGCGTACCTCTATTTAGAAATACTTTAATTACATGATCTGCTAAATAGGCGCTCGTTAGCACTAGTATATAAATTAGAGATTAGTTTAATATCTAATCTTCAAAAAATAATGTATATGGCCTTTATCCGAATTAAAAAGATTAAGGGTTTGGATTATTACTATCTAGTAGAAAGTATATGGGATCCTCATAAAAAGATTTCATCTCAACATATTATTAAATATCTTGGTAACGCCAAGAATGTCAGCATAGATGATATACCTGTAGAACATAGGACCAACTCAAAAATATTATCATTGTTAGCAGCCAACTCAAAGATTCAACAAGATAAACGCCTATATTTGGCCGAGCTAAAAGATCAAGTCTTTGAATCATTAAAAATCGGTGATACAAATAAGATTCTAGATATAGTAGACAATTTCACAAAACAGTCAAGTCTCTCTGAATTTTATGATCTTGTTTTAAGACCTGTTATGCATAAGGTTGGAAATCTCTGGGCTATGAATGAACTTGATATAAGCACTGAACACGTATGCAGTAACATAGCTAATGAGGTTATTCATCTAATAAACGGAGGTAGAAAGAGAACGCAAAAGGGATATAAAGTTTTGATCTGTACACCCGAAGGTGAAATACATGGATTGCCATGCAAGGTTTTAGAATCCGTATTGTTAAATGAAGGTATTGATGTAGTCAATTTGTCACCATCAGTTCCAATAACATCTATACTTGAATGTATAAGGGAGACTAATGCCTGTATTTTGCTTATCTCCGTCTCATTCTCTGAAAATCTCAGTTCTGCATTTCGTCTTATAAAAAATATTGAGTACCATTACAATATTCCCTTGATCCTTGGAGGTTTCGCCGTAGATAACTTAAAGACACAAGAAATTGCAAGTATTATATCTGAAAGTCATTCCTTACACGTGATAAAAGAATCAACATTAGAAGATGCTGTCCAAATCATAAAATCCTTAATTAACAATACAATGGGTAAAAGCAAAATTATTCATTAAATGAAGTGATTACTATCTAATCATTGGAATCAATATATGATACCTTAATAACAAGTTTCCAAGTTTATGATCTCTTGTAATCTTTAATTTACCTTAGACCAACACTTATAACCTTTCTTAGTAATGATTTCTTTCTTTCTGAGCTTATCCACAATAGATTGTAGAAAATAATTTATTCGGATATTATTACGAAATTATTTATACAAACATATTTCTACAGCAAGATTTTGTTTTAATTTACAGTATCGAGTATCCAAAGTATATGATATAATTAATTTAACTTGTACATTTTGATTCAAATGAGTAGCATAACAAAAACACATAAACTTTATTTTTGCAATGTTTATTGCAGCAGCCTCAATAGATTCAGTAGTAGCCTATGGCGACAACTATGCATATGCAGGTGGAAAAAAGAAATCAAACGATGCAGAGCAAGAAATAGAACAAGGTCAAGCAAACGAGCAGAATGCTCAATGTGTATCTGGTGAAATTACAATTGCTTCATGCAACAATGTGAACATTCAATTGCAAGCACAATTAGGTGACTTGGCATTGGGCCAACATTAAATTTCTTTTTTTTGCTTGGTGTTTAAAATAATTAATTGTTTATTCCTATCGTTTTTTTGAAACATAAAAAATTACACAATAAAGTATAGAGTCCCAAATAAAACAATGATCTAATCTAAAAAAATATGGGCTTAGACAGATGCAGTAGACAATGCTGACTGACTGTCAAAGAAGAGGGCCGATGAAGCAGATAGACATTCTTTATCGCTAGCGCTATCCACTGCTTGAACTTGTGGAATTGCATTATTGATACTATTTATCCCAGGAGTTGCTGCAACTAGTGCCAGTAACATCATTGAGGCCAATAAAACAAATCCCAAAATCAATGGAATAATCATAGTTATGATATCTAAAATCATATATTTAAATCATATAAGATCATATTTTTTTCTAAATCTTGCTTGAGTCACATAATACAACAAGTTTCTCAGTTGTATCCAATTTATCATGAATTTTCCTACCTAATTGTGTATTCTATTCTGACCAGCGTTTAAATAAGATCAATTGGAGAATGATCAATAAAGATATTTAGGACATGTCATTTTAGCAATTTGTGATACAATTTACTGACAAGTTCGTTATTATGACGGCAGTAATCTTAATCGCAATGCTAACTATTTCTGCATTCTCAGCACAATCGGCAATAGCCCAAGGTGATGGAGCTGTAACAGGCTTGAGTGCCCCAAGTGAGGTACAGGCATTTAGATCAGCCTTTGATACATTCGTAGATTCAGACCCTCAAGGTTTCGGTGTATACGACGAAAGAGACTCTAGTACTTTTAGTCCTGGTGAGGCGATTATACTATACATAGAGCCGGTAGGTTTTGAATATGGCACAACCACTGAGGAAGGTGATGAATCTCTAAATACAATAAACTTCTCTGCAGACTTTGTCATTTCTGACGCTGAAGGTAATGTATTGACCGGTCAGCAAGGATTACCAGTTAGCGAGATAATCTCTCATCATCAAAATAAAGAAGTGTTTATTCCATTTACTATCTCTCAAACAACACCGTTCCCAGCCGGCGATTATGTGATAACATATACCATCCACGATAGTAATTCTGGAAATAGCTTTGATATAGTCAAAGAAATTACTATTTCAGAGGACTAATTATTTTCTTTTTTTATTACGGCTAACCCTACTCTGAGTTTATCAACGACTTTTTTCGATGTAAATTATTATAGTTTTTTCCTGTTTGACGTTTTATACCAATACAGTTGACTTAAAAACTGATTTCATTACCATCCTAAATATCAAACACCATTTGATCCCATGTTACTGATGATCCAAAGAATTTATACTCTCTTGACGTTTTAGCCTTTATAGCCTGACATGGATGATAAAGATTTGGAGATAAAGAAGGGCATCATGACACACATCCACATCATTTTAGGAAACGAACCTGAGAAAAAATATACCTTTAGTTCGATAGAAGACCTCTATGATAAAATCTCTTTATCCATAGGCTCCGCTGAGGAATATGACAATAGTGGTTACTATGGTACAGATTTATTGGATTCTTTCAACGCTAGCATAAAATGGATGAAAAAAAGAGGCATAATTGTTTTCAGAACTGACAACAAAGGCAAATCTTCGGCCGTTCAAATTGATAAAGATAAGTTGATTAAATATATTATTGATCCTGACCTTGAGGTTGTCGATTGAACCTGTAAAAAATAAGTGACTGATCGTTCGGAATCTTGCACATTTGACTATCTTTATAATTTTGAGGCTTGCTTGACTTGATATACTATTGTACCCTTAGATAGCGAAGGAAACAATCTCGGGCTGTCTGATGGAAAGAAAGAAATCCTAGAAATACAATATCTTCCAATTGCAATTTTTTAATACTTCCTAACGTGAAGATTTTCTTTTTTTATTTGGTAAAATAAAATGAATTTAAAATAAAATTCGAAAAATATAATATACTTTTTATAAAATGGAGTATATTATTTTGTATGAGCGTTAGTACTCCAGATGATTACATTGCATGCAAAACCTGTGGTCACCCAAAGTCTATTCATTTATCTGTTGGAATGGGCAATGCTCCTCCTTTTTGTAAAGCTGCAGGATGTAAATGTCCAAGCTTTACCTAGGTCTACATTTGAAAAAAAAACTTTACACCAATTCTAAATCCAAAGATACGTTACTTGTTTTTGATGGTATAGCTAGTATTTACATTTGGTGTCTCATACTAATTTCCAAATGAACTTGACAACCGCTAATATTTTCTTAAAAACAAGTTAATTTTAATCTCTTAATAGATTCAAGTTGCAGTCTTCGATAATTTCATTTCTATATTGGTGACGTAATTATTGATGCGAGTTTGGTTAATCTTTTAAACCTCGACATGACCATCTTCTTCAAATATTATAAGTCTTTAATTATTCGAGGGTATTAACTAGTAATTCTAAAAGTTTTAATCATAAAAAATCTACATAACTTTCCTAGATAAGTGGTATATATCATATATTTTGATTTGGATCATGAGTAAATTAATTACTGGAATTCTTTCAGTATTCATTGTAGCTGGCTTTATTGGAGTGTATATTCCGAATGCAATGGCAACCATTGAGTCACCATTTGAATCATGTGGTAATGAAGCTGCTGGTCAAGCAGGAAATAGTGGCGCTGAGCAAGGTGCAGACCAAGGCCAAGCGGGCGACACTGGTGCACAATCAGTATCACCAGAATTTAATGCATTGAATGGAAACAATTTGGGTTTGCAGGACCAACAAAACGGTGAATGCTTTCCATTCATAGATGGACCACCAGTCGGTGATACAACAGCTCCTTTGGTTCGCAACCCCTAAATTTTTTTTAAATATTTGATATAAAGAAGGTATATTATAAACCAAACATATCTTACAATCCAGAGTACCTAAATAATAATATCGTTAGTTAGTAATTATTGATAGTTTCGACCAATCACATTCAGTCAAACTATAAGAACTTAAATTGAATTATAAGATAGACTAGAGATTGCCGTAACATATCAACAGGATAAATAAATAACTACTTTCTTTTCATATTATGGAATAAATATACACACACAGAGTTACCTCATTCTTCCTTGATTGGTAATTATAATACAACCAATTAGATGATATAGGATGGAGGACGCACTCTTTGTATGATGGGCAGAAAATTATTTAAAGAAGTTGATGAACCTTTGACCAGTAATATAACAACTACTGATAGTTCCAATGGAATAGATGAGAGAGAAAGTAGTTGGAAAGGCACTATATAGGGGTATCTTTTCTTTCCAAATGGTGTGACCCAAGGTAGCGGTCACTCAATAACATATAGTAATGGCATAAAGATTTCAAATTGGAAGGGCAAATTTACAACAGAAAGTGGAGACAACATTTCGTTCATAGGAAAAGATGTAAGCCGAGGTAGTAAATTTTTTGTATTACGAACTTTTTTTACAGACGTCCCTAAATTGAAAAAGGAGATGGATGGTTTAATATGTTACTTAGATGGGTATTTTAATGCCGAAAATAATACCTTTGTATGTAATGGATATGAAATGGTTTAGATAATATATCTAAATATAAAAATTGGAATTTATTTCTCATCATTAACGAAAATCAAACCTGTTGGACTTGTGTTTTTTAGGTTTTGTAGATCCTACATAATGATCTTTTAGGTATTTTGTGAATATAGAAAATTTAAACATTGAATAATTCAGACACAAATATGAACAACTAGAAAAATCCTTAAATAATAAAACCAAGGCCATACTATAAATTCCTTAATAGGTCTTTAATGATCTCTGTGATAGAACTAGCAGAGACAAAATATATGAAATGAAAGAATCGGTCCTACATTACTTTATTTTATCTCCATAACCATGTCTTTGTCCAGTCAGTACCATTGTTATCCTTCCAGTAGAGATAGAGCCCCACTTTTCCATCAATGCTTTCCATCTCCTTACTTTCCGAATCGAAATACATACTCCCTTTCAAAAGTAAATTACCATTATTATCATATTCTCCCGTATCAGCTGCAGTAAATGTTGCTACATTATCTCCTTGGACTATCATTCCTTTCCCTGTGCTACTAATAGAAGGTGATGAATATGTTGATACATAAGTACCGTATTCAGTAACATTACCTATTTCTACCATATTTCCCTCTGCTACATACGAGTCCTTTGTTTGTTGTGGGTTAATACTGACTACTTCCTTTCCTGTATCTACCGAGTCCGTTAATTCATAGAATGGTTCTCCAAATGCGGTTACCATTGCAGCAACTGTGGATTCTGGGTCATGAGAAAATGTGTTATTTTCAGAAGTAATAGCAGAGATGTTTTGGTCAATTACTGATGCATCCGCCTCATAGACTGTTGGAACTATAGCTCCCAACAATGCAGTTACAAGCAGTATTGAAATCGGCGCAAATACAATTACAAAGCAACGATAAAATTCATTCTTAGAGTTCATTACAACTACCTGTTCCATCGGATATATATTTAAGATTTATCTCAGATAAAAAATCTATTTTTATCTTTAAGCCAGTTCAAATAAACCACAAAAGAGTTTCGTTAAATAGACACAAAAACTTCTAATTATTTTAGGGTTTTTTCTCTTATACATCTAGGTCTGGTGAAAACAACTAAATTATTAATACCTAAGCATACGGAGGTGCGGATTTTTGCCTTACAAAGCAACTACAAATTGTTTCCACAGTCATTCTGGCCAGGCAGCATGAAAACCTTCAGTTTTTTCAAAATAAAGAAAAGATCTGAGGTTTTTCATTATTATTGTTATATTTTTGCATATAAGATAAATATCGATGGTCTATAACTATAATCGAACTATTTGGTAGGCTGGAGTTATATCGTTATTTGTGAGAAATGTGGCTATATTTCCACAGAGAAATTGCCTGAAGATAAAGCGAAAAAACTATTGCATGAACATGAAGAAAGTTCCGAAATCTGTACAACCGGTCATATAAAATTGATGAAAGTTAGAACTTAGATTGCATTAACTACGCCTGCACTTTTGTATAGCATTTTTACACACTCAGAATAAGTTCTATATTTGAACTTTATCTCATCTATTGGTATATCCTTATCGAGACGATCTTTTGTTGTGTCAATCTTGTACTTGCTTGCTATGTCGTCTAGAATGGTATTCAGGGTAGATTTAGTGTAAGATTCGACTATCAGGCGGTTCATACTAAATTATTCTCTTCCTAGTATTTATTCTTCTACATTCATCTTTATTAATTTTATATCATCTTGTTTATTATTGCATCAAAGATGTTGTAAGCCCAGTCATTAATTTGACTTCATAATAATGGATACAGTTAGGTTGCTGCATTTCAAATATAATTAAAGTTATATCAAAATCAAATCATCTTTGCTCTATCACAATACTGCCATAAATATCATAATAGCATTGAATAACCATGATGCCAACTAATATGATTGATATGTATTGTTTATTATGTAATATAATAACATCCTTTCGATAAATGGCTTTTGATTCTTATTTTTTCATTATCTCCGGACTGCTTGGAGGATTGGTGGCTACCATTTGCATGACCGTATTCGAAATCCCTTTTTGGAAAAAATGGGGATTGAAGGGAATTTTAGAATGGCATGAAAACCAAATACTATATAGCAAATTGACTAATAATAATCCAAATAGGTTAAACCTCTTTGGTATTTTTTTATTGCATCTTATAAACGGAGGATTAGGTGGAATAGGTTTTTACCTCTTGTTAAATCTAATCCCTTTTCTGATTTCATCAGTACATATTGTGGGATCAATCTACGGCCTAGTTTTATGGATTTTAACCCTGCTTCCTATCCATAAACCCATTACTGGTATTGATCCGTTTAGTCACCCGCAAGGTGTTGGTCCTCTTGTTGTGAGCCTATGCGGTCATCTAATTTATGGAATTATGCTTTCGTTGGTATTTACTCTATCCAATAGATAAAAAATTACAGATATTTCTTTATTTCAATATTTTCAGCCCCAGGAATTCTGGCGATTTCAAACCTCTCTTTTTCCTTTAAGAAAGATATTGTTGCATCAATACCCAATTTTGTGGTGAGGAGATTAGTTTGATCACTTGACGGGTCTAAACTTGAACCCTTAGAGTTAGGTATCACAACAAAGTCTCTGTCTGCCTGAGTTCTAGTAGAAATAGCGTATTCTACTTCAACAGGATTTTGTGGGTTAATATCTTCATCAACAATAATTGCTGACTTTAAGGAAGGATGGGCCGCAAAAGCAGTAAGTATTGCATTCTTTGGTTCGCCTTCTAATCTTTTCTTTATTTGTATTACCGCCGTCAGCCAATTACTTCCACCATCGGTCAGGTGAACAGTTTTTGTGGTAGGAACGGTATTTTTCACATAACTCAAAATCTTCGCTTCAATGGGTAAACCCATTAATAATCTATGCTCAGTGTAACCTGGTAAAATATCATAATAAATAGGATTGTCCCTATACCAGATTTTACTAATTTCAAATATTGGTTGTTTTCTTCTAAAGTCATAGGTTCTAAGCATTTCGACCATCCACTCTTCTGCAAGTTCATCATGGAGTATTTTGCCCTCTATTACGACTTCGCTAAATTTTGGTATCAGCAGGTCCGAGTAATTACTCTTTGCAAGAAGTAAGTTACCATCCAAAAGATAATTAGCTATCGAAGTTTCATCTACTCCATATGCGGCTTGATATGCTGCAGCAATATTGATTGCGGGATGTACGCCTATAACCACACTTATTTTCATATCTTCTTTGTGCTCTTTAGCGTAGGTGTAACATTTATGGAGATGTCTTCCTTCTACCATTCTAATTACCATTTGGCTGTTATTTAGTAATAACATTCTATGTATAGAAGAATTTTGATTACCGTTCTCCTGATCCTTTACATATACCGTCGACGAAGTTATGAAAGGACCAGCATCTTTTTCAAAATGAGTTACAATTGGTAAATCATACAGATTGCGAGTACTGTTACTATTAAACGGTGCTTCTAAAGAAAAATCTTTGGGGTAATATTCGGTCCCTATACTTACTAATTGAGATAAATCTATTTGATTGTTGGTAGCATTTATGGCTCGAAAAAATCGTTCTCTTGTGCCCAATAGATTGCAAGCGACCCTGAATTTAGATTCGTCAACATTAGTAAAAACCAAGGCTTCCTTATTGTCAAACTTACTAACGATTGCTGCAAGTTCAAACTTTTTTTTTACTTTTTTGTTAATGGTTATTAATTCATTCTTTTCTGCAAGAACCTGTAGGAAATCTCTCAAATCTTTTCCCCTGGAAGAGTTGCTTTTAATACTACTAGGTCTTGAAGTTAAATTTGATCCCGAATTTGAAAACATCCTATCTAACTTTCTTTTTGATTTACGTTCGTTGATATAACCTGTCTTTTTCTTTGTCATTTACTTTTCCTCTATCATTGAAAGTATCTTTTCATTGATTATCTTCATATCATCTAGATGTAATTTATTTTTTGTGTGCAATGAAATGATACAAATCCCATTTTTCATCAATGATATTCTTGTTGACAAAGTATCAATGAAAAGCTGATCGTTTTTATCTGGGATTACCCTTGCTGTATTTGATTTATTTGTAACAGATAAAGAAACTGATATAGATCCTAATTTTGATTCATTTTCAGATATAGAAATAAAATTGCCGTTATCAAAACTTAGAATGTTAAGGATAAACTTTCTTCCTAAAGAATTTGAGAATATCTCTATAGGATAATTATTTGGCATTGTCTACAATCAGAGGAAATCTTATACTGTTAAATCTTTCTCTAAATCATTTTTGGAATAAATATCTATATTATTCAGCTAATTCCTATTAATATTAAATTAAATGAAAAATTTACAAATTGATGATATTACATATAAAAGACTACAGTCATTGCTTGATGAGTTTATTTCTGCAAAAAAACAAGATTTGGATATGAATGATCTGCTAAATGACCTAATAGACAATTATCAGGAATCACAATGGGGTACGCTTGGAGCAAGCGCAGGCGGAGGATGAAGAATTAAAATGGGAATTGCCTATTAATGATGTCGATTAACAAAAATTAATGAATAAAATATGGTCTCGATCCTTGTTGTTATTGTAGTTGCTCATTTCTCATATCTCTGACATTCATTTAGGATATTCTCAATTTAACCTTCAAGAGAGAGAGGAGGATTTATACGAAGTCTTTGAGGAATCCATTGAAAAATCCATAAACGAACACGTAAAGGCTATAATTTTATCAGGAGATTTATTCCATAATCCCAAACCAAATGGTGCTCCAATCGTTAGATTAGCTAGGGAACTAAAAAAGCTAAAGGAAAAATCCATACTAGTTTTTTTTATCTTGGGTGAACATGATATTAGTAGATCCAATGATGTCCCATTGCCTTATTTGTTTCATAATCTGGGCTTGGCAAGACGGCTAAGGCCAGATTCCCCCGTCCAAGTCGGGAAATTGCTAATTTATGGTTTTAACAAAGAGCGCCGATCAAACATTGAGAATGGGTTGATAAAACCCTTCAAAGCGTTAGAATCTATTGTCAAAAGTGATGAACAAAAATATACCATTGACAATAAGAGGCCGAGTAAAATATTGGTGCTTCATCAGGGGTTAAATGATTTTAATAAATTTGCAGGAGAGATATCTTCAAGTGATTTGCCATCAGGATTTGATTATTATGCTATGGGTCACTATCATGATCATATTGAAAAACGTTTTTCCTGCATTAATGACGGTTTGGTTGCATATCCGGGATCAATTGATCTAGGTCACAATGAACCAATATCAAATGTTGAAAAGGGATTCTTAATAGTTGATATATCTGATAGTTCATCAGCCGTAAATACCCAATGGATAAGGTTAGATCGAAGGCGACCGCAATTAGCATATCAAATTGATTACTCTGACCTTAATATCAATTTGAATTCCATAATTGAGGAATCCACGAATTATTCTAAAAAACCAATTGTCAATATTCACGTAGTTGGCTCTAATATAGATCAAAAAATGCTCGCTAGGCAGTTAATACCATTAGAAAATACAACACTATATTACAATTGGGTTATTGCAGATGCCCAGTTTTCGGACACTTCTGGATATTCTTATGACAAAGACCAGGGATTTGATATGGATAGAGAAATGTCGACATTAATACAAAAATCATTGAGATCAAAACCTTTAACTGATCTATCTCTGGATCTAATCCAATCATTCAACGATAATAGTGACTCCACTTATAACGATGTACTTGACAAGAATAAGAAAGAGCAAATTGCTAAATTTCTGTGGGAGTATTACAAAACTCATAGATCCTCATATGAGAATCAAAAAATGGACCACAATAACACCCCATCTGTAGAGGAGGAGGGGGAGGAGAAGGAGGAGACATCAACTGATCAAAAAAATCATCCTGAATAATTTCTTATCTCATACCGATACATCGTTGGATTTTCATCCCGGAATTACCGTATTTGTTGGACACAATGGGTCAGGTAAATCGAGTATAATTGACTCTATAACGTTTGCCCTCTTTAACGAACATACCCGCAAATCAAACAAGAATTTGCTAACAAGGGGGATGGATTCCAGTATTAGTAATGAAACTGGATCCCATGTAATCATGAACTTCTCTATTGGGTCTTCTGAATATCGTGTACAAAGACAGATTGATGTCCAAGGCCGACTTATCTCTGCGAAACTAGAACAGGGCATAAAGCATGAAGGTCAATTAGAAGAACGAATGCCTAACAGCAGTATTAACTCTAATACCTTATACAGGCCGATTATTTCTGGAGAGCGAAAGCAACTTGGAGAATCGGTGATCCATGAGATAGAATCCATTATGGGAATGGACTATACTAAATTGCAGATTGCTGGCATTATCCAACAAGGTGAAATAAGTAAGATAATAGATTCTCAACCAAAGGAGTTCAAGGAATTGCTGAATAATATGATTGGTTTGGATAGATTAGACAAATCATTCCATAATATGTATGGAGTAATCGAAGAATTCCGAAGAATGTTAAGAGAAAAAACATCTGGATACGATGATAGTCAGATAAATATTTTGGTAACAAAAATCAAGAATAATGAAATAAGATTGTCAAAAACCAAAGAACTGTTAGGAGACACTCTGTTACATGTTGCTAACAAGACTGAAGAATTGATCAAACTTGAAAGACAAATTGAAATTTTAGAACCTAAAATAATAAAGTTATCAGAACTTAAATCCCTCGAAAATACCTTATCAAAATACTTTAAAGAACGATCCAACTCATTAAAGAGAGAGATAGAAAATTTAAATCGCATAATCAAGGATGTTAAGAAGTCGCTTGGTATTTTAAAAGACAAAGAGAGAACACTAATTACAATCCAGATGGTTAAATCTGAGAAAGATGACCTAAATGATAGAATAAACAAGATAGTTGGAGAGATAGGCAAATTAGAAGGATTCACAGAATGTGCGCAAAAAATTCAAATCATAGATGGGAAATGTCCTGTTTGTAACTCAAAGATCATTTCCATCAATCATATGTTCGATATATCTCATATAACTGAACAACTGCATCATAAAATCACTGAAAAAAAATCATTGAATATGGAGTTATCAAAACTTAACAAAGAGGAATTTGATTTGAAAAAAAGAGAGAAAGAAATTATTGAAGCGGATCGAACCTTACTAAATTATGATTATAATCCACAATCAAGTATCGCAAAGATGGAGGTTGATCTAAGTAATTTAAATAAAGAATATCTTGAATTATCTAAACTCTCTTTGGAGAATTTGGATAATATAGATCTGTCTAGTTTTGGACTGGATGAATACTCTTCCAATTTGATTGAACAGATAAATGATTTGAGAATCAATGTAATGGATGCTGATTACGAGACTTTTCAGCAAAAAAAGGCACTCAAGAATTCCCTATCAAAAGAAATGATCAATGTTCATAATCAAAAAGCAGTATGTGAAAAAACAATTTCAGATATTGAGAAAGAAAACTATGATCTTGGTATTTTGATTTCTGAATTGCAGTCTATTTCTGAGTTCATAGCAGATCTTGAGAGGATACGTTCCAGCGTTTTTAATAGAGATGGATTGGTTAGTTCAAGCTTGCGAACGAGGGCATTGAGTTTGATATCTATAAAAGCCTCAGAATACATACAGATTTTTAATGTAGGATTGTCGAGGATATCCCTAGTTGAAAAGCCTAGAGAGATAAAAGTACTTTGCTACGGTAACCGTGGAGAAATAGATACGAACTCATTGAGCGGAGGCGAAAAAGTTGCAGTATCGCTTGCAATCAGGATGGGAATCGCATTCTTGATGGGTGCATCAAAGATAGATTTTATTATTCTAGACGAGCCAACAACTAATTTAGATGAGGAAAGGAGACGATCCTTCGTAAAGATTGTTTCAGAGATATTTAACAAAGGTTCCAGCCCCCTAAATCAGTTAATCATAATCACTCATGATGAAGAGATTTTTGAAGATTCAGAGATTGAACAGGTCTACAAATTCGAAATGACAGAGAGAGGTTCACTAGTCAAATCAATTTGATTATTTAGGAAAATTATTAAGAATGGATAACATCAGAAAGGTTAATACATCTTCTCAATCATACAACTCATTGGCTAATTGCGATGAAATTACCACGTTTACCTCGAGAAGCACGAAGGACGAGAAAACCACTACAAGATAACTGGGTCAAATATCCAACCAAGACTTTTTGGATTCAGTGCACATACCAGAAATGCAATTACTATTGGCGTTATTCTGGGGGAAAAAATTGGGCAGAATGTCCTATTTGCCATTCAATAAGCAAAGTATCTATAGCAAGAAAATGTTTCAAGTTTAATAATCCCGAGATATGAACATAATCAAAAAATTATTTGGAAACAAATTGTTTGTTCATCACGATTTTATTCATTTATAAAGTAAGAGTTTTCTTCTTCTGCAATTGACAATTGAATGGTATCTCCTGTTTTCTCTTGATTTGATTCTTCAGTATAAGGATTGTCATTTGTATATGATTTTCCTGACTTGCGATAAATTAATAATGTTTTTTTCTGTCCAAAATTTTTTGGTATCGTCTGCAAAAAGAAATTTAGGGTATAAATATCTTCGAAAGTTTCTCTTGCTAATTCTTTAAGAGATTCATCGTAAAGTTTAAGACTCGTGAATTTTCCAGAATTGGAAATCATTGCAATATTCATTTTGATAAGACTGAATACAATTGTTAATAATTTATGCTTTTTTAGCAGTGTTTATTATTCTATATATTCTTCTTCAATATACTCTTCTCTAATAAACAACCGGCTATCCTCAACTGACATATTCTTCTTTTCTTTCGTATTTTTCCATTCATTGACCGGCTCAGGATCTTTACCCATTGTCCTTTCTAATATTTCATCTATCCTAATAAATGAAGGCAAATTTACCCATTGTCCCACTAATAATGCTTCTCCAGGGTTTAGTGAAGGCAATTGTTCAATTATCTTTCCATTTATTGACTCGCTGGATGATTCAATTTGGGATTGATCCTCTTGCTGAACTAATTTCATTATAGCTAGCGAACCCATTTGACTCAATACATTTGGATCCAAGGTTCTTGGTCTCTGAGACACAATTATCAGACCAACTCCAAATTTTCTGCCTTCTCTTGCAACTTTTGAGGCAATATATTTGGTATCTGTGCTTTCATTCTTAGGCATGAAAACATGGGCTTCTTCAACAACAACTATAACTGGACTATGGAATAATATTTGATTTGTGTTTTGATGATTAGCGTTCAACCTCTGACCCTTTGCTAACTTTCTATGATATAATATCGATTCAAGATAAAATGCAATGGCTACATTTGCTTGCTTTTCAGTAAATTCTATTAAATTTATTATATTAATGCATCCTTCCCTAATTTGAGACACAGGATCTGACGCATTTGGAATTAAAATGTTGTCGAATCGTCGTCTGGCTTCCTTGATTTTATCGATAACCCTATCAGCTGAACTTGAGAATCTTTTTTCTTTAAATCCTATTCCCCCGATATTTTTTTCCAATTCCTCCCAAAAATCATCTTCTGTTTTATTTTTCAAATCATCATTCTCAAATGCTTTTAACAGGATAGTATTCTGGATGTCTGCGTTTTCTCTTATTTCTATTACCTCGGCAAACTTATCCGATGTTAATAACCTTGGATTTATTCGAGCTTGTACAAAGTTAATATTCTCGCCTTTAAGAAATCGATATTCATCATGATAATCAAAAATTACCATTGTACCGGGGATTTGCGCGATAGATTTTGCAATTACACTGACTAAGTTACTCTTTCCCATACCAGTCATCGCTAAGATGCCTAAATGCCTGGTTGCCATTTTATTCGTATTGACTTTTACATTCACATTTATGTTTCTCAAAAGAGTACCTATTTTAATCCATGATTCTTCTTCCGAATCAAAAATATCTCGCAGATCTTCTCTTCTTGCCCTATAAACTTCAGTGCCTGGGAGTGGCGGTATTTCTGGTAAAATGGATTTAGACCTTTTAAGCAATTCTTGTAAGCCCAGTATCTTTACGTTTACTTTAAAGCTCTTGTCTCTCTTGTTTATTTCAGCTACAATTTTGCTTTCCAAAGCCTCTTCAAAATTGGAGATCTCATCTAATGCATCGCTTTTAATGAAACAGGATTCAACGACTCCAAGAATACTCTTTCCCTGCCCGTTGATAATTGTAATATACTCCCCTAAACCTACAGGTTCCTTTCCCTCAAATGTTATGTAACCAGGTTTAGTAACACCAATTACAACACCTAATAGTTCCCCATCTATTTTAGTTCGATTGACATCCATATCATTATCCAAATTTACTCCGTCGACTCCATTCCTCATCTACCTTATGTCAATGTTCGGTATTTTTATTACTTGTTATATATAAGCCGTTTGAGTTATCTGCTTGACGCTTGACGACATGGTTAGAAAAATTTAGCTCAAAAACATTGGTGGGAAATCGATATATTTGAGTATCATCCAATTTTGACATCAATGTTCAAAATTGCCTGAGGTTTTTTTTGCCGTATGGGTGTTGTTTATCTGTGTGTAATCATTCCATAGTTTTTATTTGCTTATCAGATTACTATTGATGTGATTTGATGTGTCAATTTTGGAAATATTAAAGGAATGTGCCATCAATGTTTATGATAATACGAAAGATGTAATAGGTACACTTGAAGGAAAAGAGAAATTCGATATAGGTGCTGGAGGCGATGTTTCAACTAAAATTGATCTGATAGCTGAAAGATCAGTCTTTGACATATTGAAAAAGAACGCTTTTGACCCAAATGTTGTTGGTGAAGAGTGTGGTTTAGTCGAGGGTAAAGATGCAGGCGTAATAGTAATGGATGGCGTGGATGGAACAACGAATGCAAACTGTGGATTACCTTTCTATTGTTGTTCGCTTGCCTATTCACAAGATATGAATCTTACCTCAGTAACCGATTCAGTAGTATTTAATCTAGTATCTGGAGATATCTTTTATGCCTCCAAATCCAAGGGTTCTTTTATGAATGGTAAGAGGCTTTCCACTGCAAAAGACCCATCAATAACAATTAATGAGATGGTCATTGGACTCAATATCTCGGGATTATCTAAAGAACATTTTCTTTCGATTTCTAGCTTAGTTTCATCCATTAGCCATGTAAGACATTTAGGTGCCAATGCATTGGAATTGTGTTATTTTGCCCGAGGATCAATTGATGCGTACATTGATATCAGAGAAAAAATCCGATCAATAGATATGGCTGCATGTTATCTAATAGCAAAGGAGGCCGGTGGATTGATTTTCGATACTACAGGAACAGAATTAAATTGTGGCCTCTCTGTGGATTCGAGGATGTCATTTATCGCAGTCGCAAATATTGAAATGTATAATTGGATCAGAAATTTAATAAGTAAATAATCATTTTTAGATAATGTCATCATTATTTACGTCGTTATGAGTCCTTAAATTTATACGATTACAATTACTCCTATTGTCTAGACTTGTAAATAATTATCTAGATAGTAAGTAAATTAATGATAACTATCAATACTTTTCAATAATTTCATAATATTAGTGAACCTTAAATAAAAGAATTTAATAACGCCAACAAGGTATTAGTCTTGTGGATTTTTTTCATAAGAAATATTCGTGTGAAATAGATGGAGAAAAATTTGCCTCAGAGGACGAATTAATGGAGCATTACCGAACAATTCATCATAAGTTGATATTGAAGTGTCAGAAATGCGGAAAGCAATTTATTCATGAGAAGGACCGACTACATCATGTTCGTGAAGAACACGAGAAAGAAATGGATGCTAGAGTACACAAAAGTGAGCACAAGAAAAAGGGAACAGGAAATCCACAAGATCAAGTCGACTCAAATATGCGAAACTTCGGAGACAATTTCTAACAAAAGAAGAAGAATTTTTCTGTTTGTTTTTTTTATTTTACCCTTATTAGGTTGCCGATCTCTCGACCATGCTTAAATGTATAACTATTTCTGTTTCGAGTATTTTTTAATACAACCTTTACCGTTTTAATGAGCGATTCTAAAGTCGAATTTACAATTAAAGTAACATTTGGACTAGTGGATTCCAATCTTTTCCTTTCTTCATCACTACAATTATTTATGGCCAATCCTCCAAGTAGTATCGGTGTTTGAAAGTTAGAACTCAGACTATTTATTAACCTTAATGCTGAACCAATGTTGTCACGTAGAGTTACTGATAGCAATACTAATACTGGATTTGATTCTTTCATATTTATTATTACGGAATCAGTCGGAATAGATGGAGAAATATTTAGTACGTTAAAACCTTTTTCTAACAGTACTGATTCAATCATATTGCAAGCTATATTGTGGAGTTCTCCATCTGGGGTACATATCATGATAGTCTCTGAATTATTGTCATGTTTTATAGATCTAGTTAATTTATGGATAGTCTTGTTAGCCATATTACTACAAACATGTTCTGTGCCAATCTCTATTGTCCTATTCTGCCACAAAACGCCAATTTCATACATGATAGGCTTGAGAATGTTTTCGTAAAAAACAGACAAGCTACTACCTTCTCTAAACTCTTCAGCCACTTTTATTATACTTTCAATGTTTCCTGACTTTAAACTGTCAAATACATTTTGTCTCAATTCATTAAGTGTTCTTTCAGTTCTTCCCTGTATCTTGGTAACAGAGGAAACTAGTGACAAAATTTTGGGATCGGTTTGATATTCTGGCGGAATATTTTCAATTCTCACATCACAAGATTTACCTAAATATTTTATTGTTTGTTGGGTCGATATCTTCCTCTTCGAATCCCATTGACTTTTTACCAGGTAGTAATAATCAAATCCTTTTACCTTCTTTACACGAATAAATACCATGATATTAAGAATTATGCGAAGTTAAATATTAACATAGTGCTAAAAAATTATGCTAGTGCTAACTTTCAGTAAACTATTATTTGGTAAATAAATAAACATGAAACAGTGTATAATACATAGGTTTCATGATTCAAACTAGTGCTATTCATTCAATACCAGTCAGAAGTATTTGTAGAATTAAAAATAGTGACTGTATATATCAAAAAAGTTTTCTTGCCAACTAGAAATTAAATACTTAGAGATTTACTAACTTCCGATTGACTATGTAATCCTTTACCGATTTTGTAACCACAGGAAGTATTCGAGGATCATTTATTTTTGGAACTATGTAGGTTTTCGATAGATGTTTTATATCAACAAGATCTGCTATTGATTTTGACACTGCAATCAAAATATCTTCATCTAAATTCTTTATCCTTAAATCTAATAAGGCTCTGAATATCGCTGGAAATACTACCGCGTTATTTATTTGATTGGGAAAATCCGAACGACCAGTGCCTACTATTGCAGCTCCCCCTCTAATAGCTTCTTCTGGTAATATCTCTGGTACCGGATTACTAAGTGCAAAAATGATGGGATTCTTATTCATCGTTTTGATCATATTGATATTCAATAGGTTGCCTGTTCCAGATGTTCCAATAAATACATCTGCTTCTTTGATAGATGTTGCTACACCTCCAGTTATTTTCCGCTTGTTCGAATTTAATGCTATTTCATCCTTGAAGGGATTTATATTAGGAATGGAATACTGAGCATTTTTTGATACGGGGCGACTCACATCATGTGTATTGATAGCCCTGCCTTCATAAATGGCTCCGTTCTTGTCGAGCACTATTATATCTTTGAATCTGGCCTTATTCAAAATTTTAAATATTCCATATCCTGCAGAGCCAGCTCCTGCTATAACAACTCTGGTTTCATGTGCCTCTTTGTTCACTAATCTTAGTGCATTTACTAAAGCCGCCAGAGTTATTACCGCCGTACCATGTCTATCGTCATGAAAAACTGGTATTGACATTTCACGTTGAAGTATTTCAACAATTTCCAAAACTTTTGGTGATTCTATATCTTCTATATTAATTGCTCCAAAGGATGGTTCTATCGATTTTACAAAGCTAATGATTTCTTCTTTACCTTTAAGAGATATACACAAAGGAAATGCGTTAACGTTAGCTAAAGTTTTGAACAATACAGATTTACCCTCCATTACTGGCAAGGCGCCCTCTGGGCCAATATTACCTAATCCGAGAACTCGAGTTCCATCACAAACAATAGCAATAGTGTTCCATTTGGATGTATACTCATAAGCTAAATTCTTGTCTTTACTTATCTCGTCAGATACATATGCTACTCCTGGCGTGTAGATTGAACTTAGTGTTCCTTTTCCATATTCTCCTTCAGTATCAAAAATATTATCTGAAGAAATTCTGCTACTTATTTCAATTTTTCCTCTAAGTATTCGATGAAGGTTTAAAGCATCTTCCTTTAATGTCAATAGGTCTTTTATTTCTGAGGAAACCATATAAACAAATAATCAGATCAAACGCATATTATCTCATACAACTTTGTGAAAATACATCAGGTATATACCATAAGGGTAAAAATTAAAAAATAACTAATTTAAAAATGATGCGTTTATAATTACGTTTCTTACCTCTGAAAGCCTTTTTCTTAATGTCATTATGTTTATATTTGCAGCTGATGCGATTTTGGCCTGTGATATTTTTTGCCTATGTTTTCTGCAAGTAATGTATAAGATAGCTGCGGCGATGGAAAGTGAGTTTTTGCCTGAAAAAACATTTTCATTCTGAATTGCTAACAACAAGTCTATAGACTCCCTTGCAGTTCTCTCATTTATATTGGCCTCGTCTGCTATTTTTCTGATAAATATCGTGGGTTTAAACTGAACATGCGTAATCTTTAACTCTCGCATTAACAGTCTGTAACATCTAGCAGCAAATATTTCGTCTGCCTCTACTATTTGCGAAATTTCTGATAGAGTTCTTGGGATGTTAACCTTCTTGCAAACTAGATAAACACAAGCAACAATCATTTCTTTGATTGATCTACCTTTAATTAGACCTTTCTCAAGAGCTTTCTTGTAGTGTAGGAGCGCATCTTCAATACACACAGAGGTCAGTGACAGCTTATCCTTAATTCTGTTAAGTAAATCTATAACTATCTTTAAATTTCTCTTCTTGTTTGAACAACTTACAATTTTATTGAGAAATTCAATTTTGTTATGTTCTTTTCTGTTAGAAAATCTTTTTGAACTACTTGCATCGTAATCTGCAATAGATGTAGACATTCCCTTATCATTTAGAATAATAGAATGCGGTAGTACGGTGTTGGTATCACTCCTATACTTGTAAAAATCGGTGTTCAATTCCGCATCATAAATCTTGTCTTGAACAATTACTCCACACATTTTGCATAGTTTTTCTCCCTTTTCGTAATCATATATTATGGAATGCTGATGATTTAAAGAGACTTTTTCTAATTCGTTAAATAATAAACTATTATACATCGAAGTATGATAGTTGGAAGACTATATGTGAAGGTTGTATACTTTGTAACCAAAGGTATAAATTAATTACAAAAGGTTACGTTTAGTTACAGTTTTAAGGTATGAGATTATAGTAAATATGTGACCCTTTCTAACTCCACAGTCAGATCGTTTCGAATTGACAAGACGCTCTCCGAAACTTTAAATTCTGAAGCTGAACGAATGGGCGTATCAGTTAATGCTATGATCAATTCAGTTCTTAAACAATACGCTGAGTTTACTCGATTTCAATCTAAATTAGACCTCTTAGTTATTCACCGCGAAATTTTGAGATCATTACTCATAAAGCTTAATGACGATGAGTCTTATGCTCTTGGCTTGGATATGGGAAAAGAAATACCAAATGACACCATACTGTTTTGGAAAAAAAATGTATCTTTTGAATCGGTGCTAGAATATATAGAAAAAATTGTATGTACGTATGGTTATATCGGGACGTTTGACGAATTAGAAACTAATAAACACAAGATCATTGTAATTCGGCATAGATTAGGCGCTCAGGGTTCGCGGTTCTTGTTGGGATTTATGAAATCACTTATAAAGCAAACACTTGAATTGGAGCCTGAGATCGATATTACCGACTATTCTGTTAAGATACAATTCGAACTAAAATAAAAAAAGTCGTTTTTTTGATTTGTTGTGGTTGTGTACGATTAAATAATTTTGTGCATCAGTCTTCGTGTGTAAGATAATCTACTGATAGCAAATTTAATACTGAGCAAGATGTATGAGATACGGCTGAGAACGTTGAATAAGTAAACAAGCAAGAAGGCAAAAGCTTAAAGTCAGGTCAACCCTGACAAGAAGGCAAAAGGGTTATTAAATTAGATAAGAATAGTTAGAATTACTAGTAATCCAAATTAATGGGTAAATACATTTGTCAATATTTTGATTATTATGCCAGAATTGATTGTAAAAGATACTGATTTCTTTAGATTTTAATTGCTCATTGAGTGAGATGTTTTTTATGATAATACGGCAGAAATTTGCATTGTAGTTTCTTATTCCTTCGTTGGTGATCAAGATTGCTGCGAATAAATCATCTTGAATCCTCAAAAATTAGTACCCTAATTCTTTTTCTACAATAAAAACGCAATAGTCAAATAACTGAAATATCTATTAGCTACGATTTGTATTGGTACTTATTACTTTTGAGGCGAAATATAACTAGATGGTCCTGACTGCTCTAAATTAAAGTGATTTGAAGAAATTGTTTAAACAAGTCTTGTACTATTATAACCACGTGGTAAAACGTTTAAATCCGTTACTTACCTACTGCCAGATGAGAATCCATCTATCTATAACTTCCCAATAGGGGACAATTAATTTATAGGATTACATCAATCTCGATGATGGTCCATCCCTTTTTGTGCAGCTACGTGAATGTTAATGCTCACCCCTTAATGAAAAAGAGTTCAGAACTCGAACCTCGTCTTTAAATGCTAATTTTAAACGTCAAAATGTACTCTCATTGGAAAATTAACAGATTCATGAAAGTGAAGATTTTTTAGTCCTCTCTCTTGGGA
>DATELO010000185.1:0-5461 GCA_035276505.1 Candidatus Nitrosocosmicus sp. | reverse complement strand
AACGCACTTCCAAAGATGGATCCAGGTGATCCAGGTATTTGCATCGATACTGGGAAAAAACAAGGTCCTAATGGTGCCGCAGTAGTCAATTGTTGCTGGCATGAATCAGTTCCACCGGGAACAGGAGGCGTCGGCGAGAATTTCGACAAGGAAGAATACTGCATGGAGTGTGAAGATGGCGGCACAAGAGGCTATATCAATTGCACTGACCCCGAGCTACAATATCGTGGCGACGGTAATAGCGGCAAACCGAGACCCTCTTTGTCCGATACTCTCAGCAATGGTCAAATATCTGATGATCCTCAGGCAGAAGCCAATGGAAACCCGGCTGCTTCAGCTAACGCAGGGGTTGAAGATGATACGTTGAATAATAATGGCGAGAATAGAAATAACGACAACCCCAGTAACACAATTCCAACAAAAGGTACTGGCTTGGATACATCTACCCTCAATTAGATTTTCTCCGCCCTAGCTGTAGAATAGACATTCTTCGCTACCATTAATAGAAATATACGTTATAGCACCGCCTACAGGGCTGTGGGGACATACATTTAAACAATCTAATAGACTTGTGATCAACATAGCCAAAATTATACCATGGGTTTAAGAGTTAAAGAATATTAGAATTATCGAGTAAATGTTAAATAATTAATTTTATTATCTAAAATATGTTTGAGTCCAAATTTATCCAAAATCATGCAAGAACAATAGTTAATGAAAGTAAAGCAAAAACTATTCATGTATTGTGGGATGGGAAAAAATGATATATAGACAATTAATTGCATTTGTAACAACAGTTTTGTTAATCACGTCACTATTCCTTAGTTCAACCATGATCTTTGACTACGCTGTTATGGGAAAACCAGTTTGGGGACCAGCTGGTGAAAAAATGCACATCGGATTTTTTCTCACGAACGTGTTGTTGGATAGATGATGACGGTGGTTATATTCACGAGCGATGTGAAACCTGTACTGATATGGGTGATGGAACATACTCAAATTGTAAAATTAAAGATGGACCGGTAGCCGCAGAGGATCCCTCTCCGCCACCTAAACCTCCAAAAGGAAACATCGATGGAACTAGAGCCCCTCTTAATCATGGTGTACTAGATCAGACTTTTACTTCTGATGACAACAACAATATCGATGAATCAAAGAATTCAGATAATTTGACACAATTAGAAGAAAATCCTAATCAAGAATCATCTTCACCCTCGTCATCCTCAACTGAATCATTTGATATAGAACAAACAGCAAGTTTTGCAAAGAAAGGTAGTGGTCAAACTTCACCTATTCCACCTGAATGTCCTAAACAAGGACCAATTCCTCCGGATTGTACCATGGAACCAAAGTTTTAGTAACTAGCCAATTTCGCCATATGAGTGAATGCTCTAGGTTCTTATAACATTCACATGAACTCGATAAAGGTTTTTATTCCATTACAATTGAGTTATTGAAATAACGGATGACGAATTGCCCAGATCTATTATACTAGAAAGGTTACCCGACAGCTATAATGTATCAATATTAGGATTTTGTTTGTTGATTTCACTCTTATTAGTCAGTTTATACTATAATGGAAATACAGTATCGGCCGTTTCATCCCCACGGTTTGATCTTCAGGAGATCATAAACGAGAATCATACATGGTATCAAACCTATGGAAATAGTGATGACCACTTGATGAATACGTATAGCGATATATTGAATATAAATTATTTTAGTGACGGCAAAATTTTGAATACAACATTTTGGCTGGGATCTGGTTTTAATTCTTCTTATTATTCAAATCAATTATATAGAAACATTAGCTATGGGATACTAATCGATGCGGATTCCAATCCCAGAACAGGTTACAAGGGGGCTAATTATGATTTTTACGTTGAATTTACTAATAAGAAATTAAGTACTTATCTCTATAAACTCTCGTCTACAGGAGGATATAGACTCATTGAATCTAACAATTTTACAGACCGATTTGGGGATCCTGACGGCTTTCTGGATTCTATAAATTTGAATTTAGACTTGAGCTCGATAAATTACCCTAGTGAATATAACTTGTTATTTTATTCTGCAGAGTCTTTAGATGGAAATGAAGTCCGACAATTTACTTCTTGGGTCAATGTTCCTCCTCCAGTACTTCAATTAGCCACCAACCCTAGTAATATAAGCATAAGAGAGGGAGACAGCCTAACTTTTCCGGGTCGAATTAAATCTACCACGGGTTATTCGTACGATGTCATAAATATAACAGCATCAAATGATGATAACGAGGGTCACCAATTTGCTCCTGGCTATAATTCCAGTGAACTGAATGTAAATATAATTAGGGACAATCCTCCGCTGTTTAGGATTGATATTCCAATGGGAACACCATTGGGTATATATTCTATCCCAATGCTGGCAACAATAAGGGAAACTTCTGATGCAGTTATAACAAAACCCATTTCTCTGGAGTCATCAGGTGGAAAAATAGATCAGGAATTTGAAATCTCCAAAGACTATCCGACAGAGGGGTATTTAACCAAACCAATCAAATTAACAGTAAATGTGATTGCTCCCATGACTTTGAGTGATCATTTTATGGAATTTTGGGGTGTATATGGTTCATTTATAAGTATTGTTTTCGGTGGCTCTATCGGTGCCTTAGCAACGATTTTCTATGACAAGAGAAAAAAAAGATCTGCAAATTGAGCAATACATTGCATTTCTCGATGGAATCCATTATTGATTGTTATTTTATTAGGGTTAAATCAATATGCGATTGCAAAATCGTATATTATCAAAATCGCCCCTTTATGCTCAAAGTAATTCAAACAGTCAAAGCCGCTAATTAATTCTAATTTCTATTATCCAAAAAAGAGTTGTGTTTACTACTTGTCAGCAACGTAGTTTGTCTCTTATGATATTTGTCAGAATTAGAAAAATTTTGTATTGATGAGAATTTCATGACTGAGAAAATGCAAGGGGAAATTCAGGCTCTGAAATTTACTTTAAATAAACTTTGTGAGAAATTGTAACTGAAATTTTTATTCGTTAGAATTGATTTAAATAAATTGGAAATTTTGTCCATAATTAAAATCAATATCTAACAAGAATGGCGGTCTGTTTCGATAACTCATACTTCATTTCTTCCTATCAGAGGTAAAAATTTAACATCATAATATTTAAATAAAATTAAAAAAGACTAGGGAGGACCACTAGTTTTATCACTACATGCGAAATAGCTTCCTCCACCGGAAGATATACAACCTTGAATAAAGCCTTGGTAGTATGCATGAGCATAATGTTCTCCGCTGCTGCCACAATCATTTTGTTGAGTTTGGTTGTATGAACCACTACTTCCAGCTTCAAAACCAGAATGGTAACATATTTGATTCTGACTATCATTTTCGTCATCTTCATCGTCATCACTACTACTGTATGCCACATATGTGCCGATTGACATAGGTACCATAAAAGCACTTAAAAGGACCATTGCTAATACGTAGAATTCTAATTTCATTTTGTTGAAGTAGTAGTATCCTATCTAGTATTTAAATTAGGAGCTACTTAGTTGGGGCCGTTGCCCGCAAGGTTCTGATTCTCTAATGTGAAATCTTCTATGCTGATCTCAAAATCCATGCTTAAAATCCAGCAACTTTCTCCAATACATAAAAGAGACTTGGCAAGACTGTGGTCTGGACTTCTCACGATGTATTATTCCATCTTTTTGTACCTATCTCACTGAAGGAATGGTCATGCCGTTTTTAGTTTTAGGAACAAATTGAGAATATATGCGAGATTGTGCCAATAGTTATAAACAGTAATTAAAAATAATAAAAGGTGACCATGCCCTTTTGTTGTAACTTCAATTATTGATTGCAGGTTGTAGAACTCAACAAATATGCACACAGACTACAAATAGTATTTTTATAATCTCGTTTAACTTCTCTATCTCTCAAAAACTAGTGAAAATCTTGGGAATGCATATTCATTCTGTAATAATTCTCAAGTATACATGTTCCAAGACCTGTCGGACACCTTTAGTTGTTTAATGGACCTTATAGGAAAAAGTCATTGTTAATGATCATACGAGTGCAACTGTTATTCTCTCACTTTTAAGAATTCCTGGTAACTTTATTTGAGACATTATTATTTGGTTTAAATTACAATTTCAAACTTACACTTCATGTTTACTAAACTTCAATCAACTAACCATATCTTTTATGTTCATAGCACCATTTCCAAGATTTGTTTGGTAATTCTATCATTACAGGATGTTTCGTTTCTTCATAGTGCCTTCTTGCGTGCAGACCACTGGAAGAATCACAGCATCCAATATGTCCGCAGCTTAGACACATTCGCAAGGCCACCCAGTACAATCCTTCACTTTTACACTTCTTACACTCAAGTGCACTGGGAACGTCTTTATTTTCTATCGAATTTTCGATATGATCACACCCTTTGTTCATGGATTATAATATTTACAATTAGATTTAAGGACTTTTTCATTGATCCATTCGTTAAAGGTAATAGAGATTAAATAGTATGTTTATCATGTTTTGACATTATGCCTCAAAATAATAAGAATAGCAATAATAACAGGGGTTTGGCATCAGCTAATGCAGAAACAAGAGCAAGGGTTGCTCGTGCAGGAGGAAAAGCAAAACATGATGAAAGAGGGTTACAAGCTGCGAATGCAGAAACAAGAGCAAGGGTTGCTCGTGCAGGAGGAAAAGCATCACGTAAGAATTCCTAAAAAACTGCTAAATAATATTTTGGATCATGTATCAACAATATCTAATTATCATGAAAGATTTATCTAAATGGATTAATCATACATCGATGGTTTAGAGCATCCATAATAAAGGCCGTTGAAAAAAAATATAAACTAAAACAGATAGACATCCAAACAAGACTCTAATTTGCCTTATATTCTATATGATAATATTGGTTAGGATAATTCAGCGTCACTCTCCTGTGAAAAGGCCTTAGGATTGGTTAGATGTAGTTGGTTAACGTTTTCAATTTGCTAAACGTTATTTCAAAACTTTTTGAATCTGTTGGTTTTTTCTGTTATTATTATTATTATTATTATGCATGTATTTTTTGATACTCACTTAGTTCTTAAATCGTATCAACAAAGTAGTAAACCTGTCCTGTTTTTAATCGATCGAATCTATTTTGTGATTTGAAAGAAGAGAAGGAAAATGAAGAATTTAAAACGAATATCTTAACCTGAATTGTTACAATAGTAAATCAAATTTTTTAAAAAAAATTATTGTTGGGCTGCTGCGTTATTGCCCGTGTTGTTTTGACTTTGTGTATTTTGGTTGTTTCCAGAGCCTGATGTACTACCACCAGAAACTACACCACTATTCTGAGTAGAGGATTGTGATTGGCCTATAGCTTGACTGGCTTGGTTACCGCCACCGCTACCACTGCCGCCACCGCCTTGTTGTCCGACTGCATTACTTCC
>DATELO010000184.1:0-9540 GCA_035276505.1 Candidatus Nitrosocosmicus sp. | reverse complement strand
TTAGTGGAATAATCCAGAATGTACGTTTCACAATGAATGATATAGATATGTTGAGGGCGGTTGCAGAAGTTTTGAACAAGGAGGAGTTAGACGTTTACACATTTGCATCAGCAATCAATCTCAAAAGAAAGATGGATGGATCAAATTTGTCTCAAGATATAATTGAAAAATTTCATGAGGACATTGATACTATCAGTTTTAAGACTGGTCTTGAACCCAAAATTTTGATTGAAAAAATGGTATCCATACTCGTCCTCTCGATCAATCTAAATCTACCAATGGATCAAGCAAATTATTCTGTAGATGTAATAAATAATCGGTTAGAGGACCTCGAAAGAATATTAACTAATAAAATAAATCACGTGAATCAGCTCCAAGGGACCTTATTTACCACTATTGAAGCCGCAGCAGAGTTTGATGAATACAAGAATTGGAAAGTAGAGAAGGAGGAACTTTTAGCCCGGGTAAAAGAATTAAAGGAGTTGAATTTTTTACAAGAAATAGAAATCATAGAACTAAAGGGAAAGGTAAAAAAACCTTCCTCTTATTTCCCTAAACTACAGCATCATTTTCAAATTAGAGATGAAAAACAATTTGAGAAATCTGTATCTCGATCTTTAAACGAATAGGATATAACTTTGACTCAAGGTAATTGCTAAATGCATTTTAATGAGTATATGTTTTTTCTTAATAATATGGGTTATATGGATTTAATGAGCAAAGTCGACAATATAGAGCTTTTGGGTGGAATGATTAAACATCTGGTAACAAACCGTGGTAAGCTGGATACAGTATTTGATCTCGAGGATGGATTTAGAGATACAATTTGGATGAAGAATTGTATCGAAAGACTCAAAGAAGACCCTGAGTCAGCTAAAATGTTTGAAGAAAGATACATGGGACCAGAATATGATTTAGATGAACTGTCCAAACTTCCAAAGGACACTCTGGGTTATAACTATGCATTTTTGATGAAAACTATGGGCTTTGAGCCACATTTCTATCGCTCAAGGGATAGACCATCTTTGGAAAACGATTCAGATTATGTAACGATGAGGGTAAGAAAAACTCATGACCTTTATCATACCATTAGTGGTTTTAATATGGCAATTGGAGAAATAGGCGTTATAGCGTTGAATGTTACTCAATACTCGTATCCGGCGTTTATGCTCATAGATCTTGTGGCCGTTGGTGCCGCATGTTTTCCAGGTTTGGCTAGCATCCCTCAGTCCGAAAAAATTCATTCTTCAATGGTCTTTGAAACGCTGGCGAAAGGGATAAAAATGGCCCAAGAATGCAAATCATTATTTCCAGTAAAGTTTGAAGAAATGGTAGAAATGCCAATAGATGATGTCAGAAAGAAACTTAATATTGTGCCAATAAAGGAAGGTCCAAGCTGGTATCAGTATCCAAAGATTAAAGAAGCAGGAATACACTAATTTCTCTTCCTAACGATGATTCATAATTAAATCAGTTTTTTCACATTATTCCTTCTCTCAAAAAATTTAGTATGTGTCTTTACCCACTTAGACTATTGTGAGCAGACCCTCCTTTTCCTCCATTCATACTATGGTCACCACTTCCGCTGCGAGGCTCACTACTTCCAGTACTACCGCCACACTCGTCCCCTATCGTAACATGATTCTTTGCAAAGCAGGATCCTCCTGGCCCTATATCTCCACCTATTGCGTCCCCCGTGTCTCCGCCTTCGCCGCCGTTGCCACCAATTGCGCTACATGCTAGAGGTCCCAAACACCAATTGTCGGCAAATGCAACAACTGGAAACATGGTTGTGTTAAATATTCCAGTTATGACGGCTATGCCGATTACTAATATTTGAAACAGTTTAGATGCATTTTTGAAGTTCATTTTTCAATAACAATAATACCTTGAGATTTATTTGAGACTTTTAACAGATTTTTATAGAATAAAAACCTACTAAAACAATTCAGAAGGGAAATACATTAGTGAAAAAAACTTACATAGCGATCTTGATTAAGGAATATTCATACTATAAGATGAAGAAGTTCCTCTAATGTATGAAATTTAAAATCCGAATACTCTATTCATATTAAAAGCTTGAAACGATAGATATCATTCTTGCACTACTATGATCGAATAATGAAGACTATTTTGTATTCTCAGATAATGTAACCTTCTCTACGAGCTCCTCATAATAATTACGCGTTCTGTTAAAGCCATTTAATTTGTTTTTTTCAATTTTGGTCAGATCGTTAGATAAGGCCTCATGTTGATCTGCCAATATCATGTCTGCCATGGCAAATAATCTCTGATTTTCTTTTGATAGGTGAAGAATTACATGATCTATATATTTTTTCTATATCTTTTATTAATGGTGCTGGTTGACCAGTAGAGGTATAAACTTCTGTTGATTTAATAATCGAGTCTGTAATATTCTTTGTTATTTCATGTTCAAACAACATGCAATCAATTGGACCCCCTTATTTAGGCATCCCATTTTTTTCGAGAGTTGGAAACAGGGATTCTTCTTCTTTCCCGTGGTGACATGGGTTAGTAAAATTAGTTGAAAAGTCAACTGTTTGGTCCAAGATTGGTTTTGAAATTGCGGCTCCATTTTGTAGTAATCTAAACATAATTTTAAGCGCACTGATCATTCTTTCTATAAGCGCATGGTCTTTTCTTAAAGACTGTTGGTTTCACTAAATAGCTTTTTGTGAAACCATTCTTAATAATTTAGCGCGGAATATTTCTAATAATAGAGAACAACTATTAATATTGGATTCATACTCGCAAGGTACTGAAAGTAAAAATTAATCCTGAAAAATATCCATCATAATTCAGAAAGAACTATTCAACCGTTCATAATCCTAAAAAATTAGGTTGGATCCAACTTTACAGGAAAATTAGATTTTGTAGAAAAATCTGCTATTTTCCAAAGTATGCCTTTACGTTGGGCCGATAGAGATAATATATTACAATAATATTTACAATGACGTGAAATATCGCCCCAACATTTCCTACAATGATGGAACCAAGACCTACTATGATGCCGATGATGGAAATAATCAAAGTAATGCTCCAAGCCCAGCTCAGTCCCTTCCAAAGTCCATATGCAACTGCAAAATATGCTAATCCTATTATTATGAGAATACCTCCCAGAATTAAACCTAATATCGGTAATAAAACCAATACAGTAAACCCGCTCAAAAGTGATCCAATCCCCCCCAATACAGCAAGTATTGCTATTATTGTGACACCTAATGGTCTATTGCTTTGCATGACTTGATCTACGAACTATTACCTATTAAACTTACAATAATTAGAATCTCTCCTTATAACATGGGTTATATAGAGTCAAAATATTCTGGGAGCTAATATCTTTACTAGTTGTTCTTTAATCCCTGGGCAACTAGTATAGAATAACATCCTATTCCGCACTTTTCACAAATTGGTTTGAGTGCATTGCTGTCAGAACTCCCTATACAACAAGGATGCTTAGTCTCGCCCTTATGATCCAACGAAAGGATCGCCCAGGATGGACAATCGACGGGGGTAATTTTAATTCCACCCCAAGGGCCTTTCATTAACTGTAATTGTTTTTCTGTGTTCATAACAAAATCAGGATACTTTTTCTGAAGTCCTATTATCTTTTCAACTACCTCATTCCTAATATCGCCAAATGGAAGCCAAAGTGGATCGTTGTCTGCGAATGGTGTGTGAAACTGAAATCCGATTTTATTTATAGTTCCTTTCCATTCTAATACTAAATCCTCAATAGTCTCATAATTTAAAGCATTAATCGTCATGGTGATCCATATATCTTTCCATGCAGGTTTACCATTTCTGGATGGTCCTTTGATATATTCCAATACATTTTTCTTTGTTTTTTCATATGAACCTTTACCTCGTATGCTATCGTGTATTTGTTGGGTTCCGTCCAATGAGATCCAATAGAAATATAATTTGTTAAATCGAGGTAATGGAAATGTGCCATTTGTAACTACACACACACGTCTAGGCATCTCTTCACAAAATGTTTTAATCACATCCTGCCTCATTAGTGGCTCCCCTCCCACAAGAGTGACCACATATACATGATGTTTTTTAAAAGTATTCCTTATTAATTGCCTCCAATCATCTACACTTAATTCGTCTTTCTCATTTCGTCTGGTTTTCCACCAGTAGCAATGTGAGCAGTGCAGATTGCAGACATTAATAATATCGGCTGATCCATAAATATAAGGCTTGGATTTGAAAAGTTTTATCGACATGTATTTGGTAATCATGTTAAATATAGAAGGAAAGTCTCTAACAATATCGGTAATACCCATTCCATAAATGATATCTACCATTATTAGTTCAACAGTCTATGCACTCTAAACTATATTAGCCTATATTCTATTTGGACCACCATCATTATAAAGTTAAACAAGAGCTGCTAATACTGGGCTTGTCGCTCAGCATTCTTAGGGTATTGTCTTGGCAGTGCAGCACCCTTAATCTAACGTTCGTAGCTAGAGTAAATAACTTGAATGAATATTTAAAGATTTAACCATTAGATAAGTTAAGATTTAGTTCAAAGATGATCGGAAGTTCCATAAGAGATTCATTGTATAAGAATTTTCATTCTCTAGTTTAATTGTTTAATTATTAGTAACTTAACTTTGTTCAGGGCGTAACCATTAACTGCAAAATTAGTGTTATTGACCTCTATTAGGATTTAATTGAGGAACGTTCTGTATATGAATCATAGATAATACTACATGTAGACCAGTATTAATAAGTCTGCAATGTATTATGTCTCACCGAATGTTTATTCATGAAATCATCTCGCTATGAGGAATATTTTAACTACTTTACAATTCTGACAAAACATTTTACACAAAGGTCATTTGGATTTAACAAAGAAATCGAAAACAAGTGACTAAATTTGATCCTTTGCAAGCACATCATGATATATAAGAACAAAAAATATTAAAAGCAAGTTGAAAAGTCAATTAAATGGTTATAATGACCTTGATAAATAGTAAGGCGGTTAAGAACCTTACTTTTTCCTCTTATTTTAATGCTACTCTATGAACTAGAGGTCTATTACCATTGTCATTATTTTTCCAGCGGGTTTCCGTATCTGTCATTGTCCAAAGCACCTTTGAAAACCCTATCATAACAGGCTTCGGCATTATCTAACGAGAATGTTGAATTACTATTAGCCACCCGTGTTACACAGTTAAAATATCTTGTAAGCGCATTTGCAGTATCAACGATTGTTACCTGAGCAATTAATATCAAAGAGAATACCATACAAAGGATTGCTAGAACTCTTTTATCAAATATAGTGGTCATTTTTTTTACTTATCCCGTGACTCCAAACAGTGAGTTGAACCTTTCAATTTCACTATGTATCTCGTTGTCTGTTGATTCTGTATCAGTGTTGTCTGTTGATTCTGTATCAGTGTTGTCTGTTGATTCTGTATCAGTGTTGTCTGTTGATTCTGTATCAGTGCTGTCTGTTGATTCTGTATCAGTGCTGTCTGTTGATTCTGTATCAGTGCTGTCTGTTGATTCTGTATCTGTATTTTGGATAAATACCTCACTGTAACAGGTGCTTACTTCATGTTTGGTTGGTTCTTTTTCAAAATATGAATCCACCTCAACTCCTTTGCTTGCGTCAATTTTCTCATCAATACAATCATAAAATTCTGGCAACCCTTTGTCCAATGTAGTGTTTCCGCTTTGTATTGGAATCAAATCTACAGCCTGACCAAAAGTAATATGTACTTGCCCTAAAGTTGCTACTATCATCATTGTTAGCAAAGTAAAAACTATCGAAGGGATTAGTGATTTTTTATATGTAACCTTCATACAAACTAGAGTGATAAAAACAATTTAACTTATTCTACAATTTAATAGAATAATTTTATTTATAAGAATTTAAATGTAAAATTCAATGTCAAAAATTATAGAAGATTTTAACTAGTATATAGTTTGGTAAAGAAACTCGACCCCATGCATCTTACTTCAGACTAGCTCAATTGTCTTGTTATGATCTTTCAGATTTTTATGGACTAAAATTAGCTGAATATACTTGTGTTACCACAATTGACTATATCGAAAATGTAATAAGAGAGTAATATATATTGGATCCGTGATATCAATTCGACAATCTATAGAAGATTTCAGGAAGACGAACACTTTTTGGAACTACTCAGGTATGTTCACATATGTTTTGATTACAAGTGGTTTTAGCAATAATTTTTTTACTCTTTCGCGATCATTATGGGATTTTGAACTCTCATAGTGTCTATCGAAATCAATTTTAGTATCCCAGACTTCATCTAAAAGAAATTCATTTGGATTCTGAGTTGAGCAGTGTAAATCGTATGAGATATTACCCTGTTCTTCTCTTGCAGGTGTAACCAAAGAGATTAAAAAATCTAGCAATTCCTGTCTTGATTCGCTTTTCGCTTCTAGCGTCGCCAATACTCTAAAGGATGAATTATCTCTATTGTTATCCAATTTGATTACTAGTGAATCAGAATAATATTAAAATCTATATCTGGTACTTTATTGGAGTAAATCAAGCCGTTTAATCACAAGATTTTTAGAATTTGATTTGAGCTGATACGCAGCTTGGCTTTAAAATGTGAACTGTTCATTCCTTCCTTCCTGAACACGATGATATATACTTAAAATAGTGTATTGGAAACATGTATTTTAAGTCCGACTATAGAATCGTCCATTCGAGTAGTTACCACACATGTGGTTTTTTAGAGTTTTAATATCATAAATGAGAAACAATGTGTTATAGCAAGTGAAACCTAAAGGATTCCAAATCCATATTGTTTTACTCTTGATTTATCGATTTATGTAAGGCTCTTTACAATATTAATGGCCCAAGGGGTTTAGTAATAGAAATATTACGATTCCAAACGATTATCTTCTGCTAGTATATACTATTCCATTATCTTGTAAATTTTTAACCCATATGTGATACCTAATGTAGATATTCATTAAATATCTTAAACATTCAATGTATAAAATTAATACCTGAAAATCTATAAAACCATTAATGATCTTCTCTGTTATTGCAACACTGTTGATAGCCGTTATGGCTCCAATCCCATCACAAATTGTGAGTGCAGATAAAGATTGTTCGGTGGGAAAGACTCTCAACGAAATCTTTCCAAGCCCGAAACGAGGTAATCAGGTTGGGAAAGACGCAGCCTTAGGAACGCAGATCAGCCCCGGCCCCGGAGTTTCTGGTTTCTCATTGACAATCAATGAAGAATGTCGTTCCACTAGGTAAGTAAGAAAAATTAATGTTTTTTACTAAAAATCTGTTACTAATAATAATGGGCCCAAGGGGGTTTGAACCCCTGACCTACCGGTTATGAGCCGGTCGCTCTACCAGGCTAAGCTATGGGCCCATTCATTTTAGTTTAGCATTGAAATGAATGTATAAAGGTTTTGATTATCCAATTCATTGTTTGATCTTATCTACATATTTTTCTTGAACTGCATCCAACAGGTCATTTTGAGCCTTTAATGAAATTCTTGCAGCATTCAATACTTTTTCATGCATTTCTTCAGAGCAATCATTCAATATGTTCTCCCACATCCTAGCATGGTATACGTCGACTTCCCTATGGATGTCAAAATATTCGTGCGATGGCTCGTTGTGTATACCATAAAATTCCCTTAATCCCGCACTCTTCGTTTCACTAATTTTAGGTAGTTCTTTTTCAAAAGCATACATGGATGCAGCTCCTTCAATAAATGAAGCATTTGAAATTTCCAACAAACTTTTCAGAGCTTGAGTTGTAAGCTCGTCCGGAGAGTAATTCTTTAGATCAACACTATTTACGGACAAGGATGAAGCGAATTTTACCCAAGGTTCGATATGCTCATTCTCTTCTTGCAAAGCCTCCTGGATCAATTTTTCATAGCGTGGGTTAGAATTATTTCTTAATGTATTTTCAACTATGAGTGGGATTATTTTTACCAATTGGTAGTATTCTTTTGAATATCCGGCCAATTGGTCCAAAGTTAGCTTCCCTTCTTGCCACAGCTGATAAAACCTATGTTTTAGCAAGCTATGCTTCTCTATCTCATTATTTATTTGATCTATTAATAGCGTCATGATATATTTGAGTGCAAATTCCGATAATAAACATTGTGCATTTCATATGCTTTTCAAAGTTCAGATTGAATCACCGACATTTAAAAATATAATTGCCCAGTAATATTAATTGGACAACATTTCTGCAAAATTTTCTTGACATGTCCCAAAATGTAATAATTTTTAGTTAATTTATCGAAAAAATCCCTACAGATGTTCAATAAAATTAAACAATAAGTATGAAATGGATATTTCAAATAAGACTGCTAGCTTTGACGTAAATCAGTTTTACCACCACAATAAGGTATTACTAGTCACAATCTCAAATCATAAATGGAGTTTTTAAAGAGAAGTTCTCGAGAAGGAAAAATTTATAGTAGTTTACAACAAGGAATAATTGACTAAACAATTGGTAATCAAAAAGACTTATGGCTTTGCTTCTTTGAACTAATAATGGGGATTATATGCCAAATATTGATTCTGATAATAGTCTTTTCTACTTAGTATGTAATTTTGAACGAACTAATTGATTAAATTTCACTTATAATATTCGCAGTAGAAAAATTGTAGATTGCTCTAGCTTAATAGATTCCGTTCCAAAATAAAGCCGGATTAGAGCTTTTCAGCTTAAAAGAGAGCTAACAAATCAAAATGTATGATGATTTAAAGTACAAATTTGTTTTCTAATTAATAAAGTCTTCTTATGTAGTTAATATGGTTTGTTAAACGTTCATTAATAGTATGGGATTAATTGATGGAATAATCGTCCTAATTATTGGAGTGATCTTATATGCGGTAGCAGGTATGTTACCTCCTGTGGCAACAAAAATTGCAAGGATACTGGGGATCGTACTGGCAGTAATAGGTGTAATACTGATTGTATTAGGTGCACTAGGGATCGCGTTTTAAGTCTGACAAATTAACGTCAATATCCTGAAGATATAAATTTTTTTTTACAGATTTCTACATATAAGAGAGAGATGCATTGAAAATGAAAAAGATTACGATTATTTCGATAATTAGCATATGTTCTAAAATTTACCAAATGAGTGTATCTAGTTTCACATACCGAAATAAACGTAACCACACTTTGTGCATTGTATTTTTTTAGGTTTATTGTATCCAAAAGGTTGCAAAACCGTACAAGTAGCAAATTCACAATCCTGACATAGGATTCTACACCCAAATTTATCTTTGCTTCGACTATTTCTCTTTACGGTCAAAATTGTAAGATATCTCTTTTCATCGTCCAACGCCTCTTCCAAAAAGCGAATGCTGTTCTCATCTAACTTGGACACGGTGATATCTGTGTCAGTCTGTGGAGGTTCTAGTCTCTTGCTCAACGTTATATTAAGAATGGACATATACTTGAGTTTTCCTTATGATTTTCAATATTAAGGATGGAATTGACATAAATGTCCATGCAATTTCTTTACGCT
>DATELO010000183.1:0-2344 GCA_035276505.1 Candidatus Nitrosocosmicus sp. | reverse complement strand
AAAGTAAATAGTACGCTTATCCTAGAATCGTCGCCACGTGTGCTACTAGATCCTCTATAGCTTTTGGTTTTCTAATAAAGTATTTTGCTTCCTCTAGTTGTGGAAATGATTCTTTGAACTCTTCACGGTAATCTTCAAATGCTGTAATGAAACATACTTCCATATTTTTGTCAATATCTTTTATTTTTTTATACAATTCAAATCCATTCATTTTAGGCATTCTAATATCTAATAATGCCAGGCCATATGAATTTGGCTTGAAATTCGACAATGCTAATAAAGGATCATTATATGTATCAACTTCCAATCCATTCATTTCTAAAATCATGTCAAAAGTCGAAGTTATATCTGGCTCGTCATCTACAATTAAAATTTTCCTTGGAATGGAAATATGACTCATATTATTATTACTATCAGAAGAACACATGCGTAGAAAAAGGTATCTTATGGATATAGATGCTTCGATTTATTAAAATCATCATATTGGCCTATCACTTCCGTTGATTCTTCAGAACTTTCTATAGTATTTGCTATGTCACGAATTTCCTAATTTTTTGTTTTCATGCAACGTCTATCAAGCACCTAGCAAATGAAATAAGGTATCGGTGATACCTTGTTCATAACACAAAGATATTGCATTATCCAAACTCCATATCTGCTTACATGCTAAAGCTTGCTTATAGTTGTAATATTGTTTTCCTTACATATATCAGCTATGAGTACAATTTAAGTCTAAAAGCTTTGGAAATCGCAAGGCGTGATCGTGCACTTGCAGAGTTAGAATATAATTTTGGCTCATAGAGACGTATTATATGATTCTGTGAGTGATGATTTATTTTCAAAATGAGATATGATATATTCTGCAAATAATCTCAAAGATCTTGTATCAGGTAAATCTGGAAAATATATGGTAAAATACGTTACACCGATATCTACGTATTTGTTTATTTCCTTTAAAATAGTGTTAGGTGTTCCAGCAGTAATTAAGTTTGAATCTTTCCATGGTTTTTTTTCTTCTACTATGTTTGCACTTCTATTCTTTAATTCCTTTTCCTCTGTCCCAAGAAGTATTACACCATGCCATGCTTTAATTATGTCATTATAATTTCTATTATTGTTGGTTAATTGATTACTATTAGTATAATTCTTTAGTATAGATAATGTCTTCGTGTATTCGTCATAACTACAAAGCCCATAATTCCAGCCATCAGCATATTTGGCTACTACTCTTAAAGCCTTTTTACCACCACCTCCAACCCATATTGGAATATATGGCTTTTGTATTGGTTTTGGATTGCATTCGATATTTGAGATATTATAATATTTTCCATTAAATGATACTTTGGCATCAGTATTTTCAATCCTTAACATTTTCCTTAATATTACAATGCTCTCTTCTAACATTTCTACTCTGGCAGATTTAGTTGGAAATGCAAATCCATACGCATAGGCTTCTTTTTCAAACCAGCCAGCACTTATTCCAATTTCTAACCTGCCATTACTTATGACATCAAGGCTGGAAGCCATTTTTGCTACGATAGACGGATTTCTATATAGGTTAACCAATATTGCTCCGATCTTTATTTTTGTAGTAATGGAAGCAAGTGAAGAAATGGTTGTCCAACATTCTAACATGGTTGTTTCATTTAATTTTGCTTGGCCAATAGTGCTACCACTGATACTAGTATTATTTTTGTTGTTGGAACTAAATGAAACATAATCTGAAATCCAAGGAGTAAAGTTATCCTTTAACCATATGGAATCATATCCTAACTTTTCGCATACTAGCGTAATATTTAAGATATCTTTGTACTTTAGTCCATCCTGGTATATATAGCAGCCAAACTTTATGTTGTCTTTTCTCTTATTTGGTTTCAAACTATTCTCGCTCAGAATAGACTATCATAGATCAATTCCTATTTCAAATAGTATCATCCTTGTTTTAAGTGAAATGCTCTTTCAGGCTTTATCTTTAGTATGACTCTCTTTTCTCCTGGAGCTCTGTTAGGATATTTGTCTTTATCGAGGTATTTTTTGCCAATTTGCTACATCCCCTGTTATCTGTTCTACTACTTTTCCTCTTACAGTAACCATATCATAAGTATTATTTTGGTCTATTATTGCTAGAGATAACTTAGGACTTCTAGATACATTCTTTTGCTTGATTCTCCCTATTGCAGTATTTACGAGAATATTGCCATCTTCAACATCTACCCACGTGGGTGTGATTTGGGGATAACCATCTTTCATTAATGTAGATACAAAAGCGAAATTCTTATCTTCAAAAAGTCTTCTAATAGAAGGATCTATTATATTGTTAGCCTTATGCTGACTCATAGTCAAG